>JAPHRJ010000065.1 GCA_026196045.1 Gammaproteobacteria bacterium | reverse complement strand
TATTTAATCGTGCTGGAAATGGAGTCTTTCTCACCGAGATTATCGACCCAGCTAATGGAAATGGGGTCACCGGCTTTGCCACCCGTAAACTGATAAGACAGATAAGGGTTTTTAGACACGGCGGGTCCCCACTGAGCCAGGACGACGGTCTTGCCATTGTGCTGACAGGTCACTTCCTGAATGAAGTGAGCCGGGATCACCTTGCCGGTTTTTTTGTCTTTACGCAGACCGGTTTCCATTTTGTGTGTAATAAGCGCTTTTACGGTAGTGACGCCGTCTTTGAGACGGGCCCGTGCGCGAATAGATTGAGCCATAATTTGAATCCTCTTAAATTAGTTTCGCGACAGGACGGCTTAACCGCCACAGCCACCGATGGTGACTTTCACTTCTTTACGCGCGCTATAGGTTTTACCGCCGGCGGTGACGATCGCAATCACACTGGAAGTTTTACCCATTTTAATGCGGGTCGAGACAAAGCCCTTGGCGCTGTCTGACAGAATGAAGTTGGCGGACATGGGGGTGCCATTTTTTTCCGCAATTACACCGATGTTGGTGACATTGGGCAGGCTGGTTTCAACCGAGACGGGCACCACGGCACCATTTTCGGCAATGTCCGGGGCCTTGATGGTGATGTCAGCAGAGACTTCTGATTCGGCTGAACCATAGAGACTGGTCATGGCATCGGTGACGTTCTTGGCTTCAAAACTGGCTTTTGGCCAGGCAGCCAGCACCTGACGAGGTTGCAGGAGTCCCGCACCTATGGCGACCGCGATCGCGGAGCTGGCCAGACTACCTTTTAAAAATGTTCTACGTTGCATGTGTTCCTCCACATAACCTCAATGCTTTTGTTTCATTGGGTCAGTTGTTTGAATTCAGATTCTATTTATAGAGAGTAAACCCACTCAGTAATGGCATCGATCTCATCTTCACTCAGCACTTCATGACGACCAAAAGGAGGCATCATAGTTTTTGGGTTACTGGTGGTTGAATCCCAGATCTGAGCGCGAAGTACTGCTTTATCAGGGAAACGTTCTTTCATGGCGATGAATGGAGGGCCAATATTACCGGCGAGGTGAGCACCTTCGTAATGATGGCAGGTGAAGCAGTTACCTTTTTTACGATCCTCAGCAATGCTTTTACCTTTTGCAATCATGCCTTCTTCAGCAACAACCTGTACCGGGCTCAAGCTTAGCGCGCCAAGGATGATGGCAACTGAGCTTGCGGCAAGAAAGGATTGAGCGGTTTTCCGCATAGTCTTCTCCTTATGTAACACTTAGTAAAGTATGGTTAAAAGTATAGTTCGTTATTAAAATAAATTGACTTTTTATACCGGTTATATATAAAGATATTTAGCCAGCTATATTAGTTTGGTCTAATTTAGTGATCGTTAATGTTCCACTTTGTTTGACTGTTGTCATAATGACAACAGACATTGCTATGGATATTTTAATAATTTAAGTTTAGTGGGTTTCACATGTACAAAATACTTATATATTGTGAGACAGCTAAGCTTAGCTTACTTATAGATAGACGTAACAAGTCGGGATATTATTTCAATTAAATTAAAAAAAGTTCAACCAGGTTGAATTTTTGACATGGGTTACTTCTCCGGGAATAGTCATTAAGGTTTTTATAATATAGCGTCATAAGTATGTGTTGTTATTTTTGTGTATCTCATATGGATATTTATTATTCAAATTATCAGAATATCCATTTCTTTACGAAATAATGACGGTATAGATAGAACATCTCCCAATACAGGCGGTTTGTCAACCGTCTCACCCTAATATTTAGTCGGCACTAAAGACAGGGTTAGCTTGAGTGTAATGATGATATAAATTTAAGTATTTAGTGATATGTTTCAAGGATCACTTTTTAGGGTTATATATGATATTGTGTTGGTCTTTCGTATGGTTCGGGTAATATCTACTTTTTCGACTTGTTTAACGGTATTGCTATAAGTTGAATTGGGATTTTTTTAATTAAGCTTCTACTTTTTAGGGTTCTGGGATTCTGGTTTCCGGTATTTAGCTTTCTGGTATTTAGGTTGTTTGGCCTGCAATGGGGATATTAACTTTATTATTAGTCATGCCTTTGTTCGGGGTGGTGTTGATAACCCTGATACCGGGCAGGCTATTCAGTGACAACAGTCGTGTTGTCCGTACGATAGCCTTAATTACATCGGCAAGTGCGTTGCTGTTTTCCTGGGGACTTATTTTTTCCTTTGAGTCCGTCGCCAATCTTCAATTTAGTGAACAAGTACCCTGGAACCCTCGTCTGGGTACCTCCTATTCACTGGGTGTAGATGGATTTTCTTTCCCGATGATTCTACTGACGACGCTGTTGTCGTTTATTGCGATCCTGGCTTCCAAAACGATCACTTATCAATGTCGTGGTTATTATGCCCTGATGCTGTTTTTACAAAGTGCCATCCTTGGGGTGTTCATGGCACAGGACTGGTCGCTATTCTATGTTTTCTGGGAACTGACCCTGATACCGCTATTTTTCCTGATTGATCGTTGGGGTGGAAAACATCGTAACCAGGCGGCACTGAATTTCGTACTTTATACCATGGGCGGTTCGGTATTTATGTTGATCAGTCTGCTGGTGGTCTTTGATGCCATTCCCGAGCAGTCTTTTGCTATGGCCGACATGGCTGCGGCGGCCGGGACATTACCAGCACAAACTCAGGTTTTGATCTTCCTGGGTTTCCTGGTGGGGTTTGGGGTAAAAATGCCCATTTTTCCTATGCATGGCTGGCTACCGCTGGCCCATGTGGAAGCACCTAGTCCGGTCAGTATTCTGCTCTCCGGTGTTCTATTAAAGATGGGATCTTATGGATTGATCCGGGCAGCAACCATGTTGCCAGAAGCGGTGATGACGCTTCAGCCACTACTGGTAGGCCTGGCACTGTTCAGCCTTATATATGGTGGCCTGTTGGCCTGGCGTCAGAGCGATTTGAAAAAAATGATCGCTTATTCCTCAGTCAGTCATATGGGGATTGTTCTATTAGGAATAGCCGCGCTGAATACGGCTGGACTGATGGGGGCGGTGATGCAGATGTTTGCCCATGGTCTGGTGGCCGCCGCATTATTCCTGCTGGTCGGACTGTTGTATGAACGTACCCATACCCGAGATATTAATCATTATAGTTCGTTGATTCAGGTGACGCCTCGTTTTGCCTTTTTTATGTCTCTGGCCTTATTAGCTGGCATGGGAATCCCCGGCACGATCGGTTTTGTGTCTGAACTGCATGCCATGATTGGTGGTTTTGAACGCTGGGGCATATTAATCGTGTTAGTCAGCCTTGGGGTGATGATCAGTGCGGCTTATGCCGTGCGGACTATTGGTCGTCTGTTTACCGGTCCGGTTCGTGCTGATATGCGTGAAGTGCCGGATTTGCAACCAGTTGAGCTATTCGCAGCAGGTACCCTTGTTGTTGGTATTATTTTTTATGGTATTTATCCTTTTGCAATAATGCAGTTAATGACGGCTTCTGTTTCACAGTTAAGTACGCTGTTTGTTGGTTTATAGGCACAGGAATACAATGACAGATTCAACTTCACAGCAGCATCACGATAACAGCAAAGATATCAGAGATATCCTGCGTGAAACGATTGCCCACTTTGAACATGTATTACCGGGACAGGCGGCCATTCGTGATTTTGTACATCACAATACCTTACATGGCTTTGAACATTTACCTTTTCCTCAAGCAGTAAAAGCGGCTTATGATGTCACGGGTGCTTTTGCTTATTTACCAGAAGAACAGTTTCGACAGTATTATCAACAGGGTCGTATTCAACGGGAAGATCTTGAAGCAGTCATCAGTGAAGAAACCGATTTAAACGGTGATGAAACTCTGTGTATGACTAAGCAGGGTGCCCTGTTGCGCAAGGATGTGTTAATTGCGAGTCTGACCCATTCACTCAATGCTGTAACTGCCAGTCAATTGAACTGGCAAATTGATGAACAGGATGCACTGGAAAAATTTCAGTCCGATGTAAGCGAAGAGCAACGTAAACAGCTATTGAATGCCGCCGGGTGTAACGAGTCCAGAGCAATTTCTGATTTATGGGCTGCCTGTTTACATATCTCTGGTCAGGCTCACTTTCTGCTCCATCCTGAAGAACTGGTTGATATGTCACCAGCTCAGGCAGAAGAAATGTTGTCGGATGTCCTGGCCAAAGAAGAACGCTCATCGCACGGTGAGCTGGTTATGGATAGCCTTATTGCCCGTGAAGCCGATCAAACACTTGATAGCCTGTTTGCCAAAGTCGGCCCTGAACTGACACTAACTGGTCTATTAGAAAAAATAACGGGAACTCAGCTCATTGATGAGCTTCGTCCTCTGCTGGTTCGTCAACTGGCTTCATTCCTGGATCAGGGGCTGGCTCCCTGGAACTTGCCAGATCGAGATAAAGGTTTTTATACCGCATGGCGTTCCTGTGCTAAGGATGATCTGTCCTGGGTATTTGAAGACTTACCCGACTGGGCTGACAGTATTGAAGCTCTGCCAGATGATCCCCTGGATGTTGTGATCATTGGACTAAAGTGGTTAGGACTGGATGAAGAACAGTGGCCAGCCTACCTTGAACGATTAGCACTGGAACTGCCGGGCTGGTCAGGGATGTTTTTATGGCGCCACCAGCGTCCCGGTTATGATGGGTTAGCACAGGTTCAGGTTGATATGATGGATTACCTGGCGGTGAGACTGGTGCTTGAACGTTTGTTTGCACAACGCCTATGCCGTCAGCTTTGGATGATCGAAGCCAGCCTGGATATTATCCGCTGGTATATGCGCCATCATCGTCCTGAGTTTCTGGTGCGTTACATCACTTATAACGAACGCCTGCCTGAATACCTTATTACGCTGTCGCAACGTTATCTCAAGTGTTCCGATCTCTGTATTGCGGACGAAGAACAGTGGTTACATCTGGCCCATATGATCTGGACATGGCGTCAGACTCCTGCGGCTGACAGGCCATTTGGTTATTCTGTTTACAGAACAACCTGGCCATT
>JAPHRJ010000017.1 GCA_026196045.1 Gammaproteobacteria bacterium | reverse complement strand
TGTTTTGGTGTTATTAAACACCAAAGTGAATACCAAGCCCAGGCGGTTTGAATTGCGCTTGAGATTGGTGGTGAGAGATGGTATCTACAATAATACACCGCTGCAAGCAGCGGGGAATTCAACCCAGAGATATTAAAATGTTCAACTGGATACTATTCTGGCTGACGGTAAACTAACACTCTCTCATATTGAGGCCTTTGCCCATCTCATTGCCAAATTTCAGCAACAGGTTGAGAAGAAGCACATCCCCTATTTTATTCTGGACTTAACAGCCAGTACGGAGACGCTGCGTAAACGGATTACTGAAGTCGATCTGGATATTACTTCACTGGTTCAACAACTCACCTGAGTGCTGAAACTTCACTACCACTATTCCATGTGGAAATAGGTCATATACAATATCAACAGCAATAAAACCCAGCCCACAAAGGCAATAGCAGGCGCAGAATATTCGGCCTTTTTGAAATCCCTGGCTTTCGACTCCAGCCAGCCAAAAGGCAGGATATATTTGGCCCAGAACTCATTGGACCAGATCATCATTAATATCACCGCCAGTGCCATGGCAATCGTACTGCCTTCTTCCCATCCCCGTACGATTATTCCACGTAACAAAATTAGTGCTGCCACCATCAATGACCAGAAACGACTTTTACTCAAACAAATTCTCCTGTCTTACTAATAGAAAGCCATGCCATTTCATGGTCTTGCACCGCAGCAGTTATATATGACTATCACATCAAAATACTTTACTCATTACCTTAAAGAATCACTCTGTTTAATTTAGTTGACCCCAATCAATGCCATTATATTTTATAGGAATTAACTTATGGAACAATATCTTGCAATAGACTTAAGCAAGCACAGATCCTATATTGGTATATACTCCAGACACAGGAATGAATTCAGGATTATCCATGAACCCCTCTCTCACAGATCCGTTTGGCAGAAATATTGAGTATGTACGCCTCTCTGTTACCGACCGCTGTGACCTGCGCTGCTTTTACTGCATGCCTGAGGGATTCAAGGATTTCGAGGAACCAGATCACTGGCTGACCTTCGACGAAATCGAGCGTGTCATACGTGTCTTTTCTGAACTCGGTGTGCGCCGTGTTCGCCTCACTGGTGGTGAACCACTGGTACGCAAAAATATTCTCGATCTTGCTCATTCTCTTTCTGCTCTGCCCGGTGTTGATGACCTGTCCCTGAGCACCAATGCTACCCGCATGGACAAATATGCTACTGAACTTTATCAGTCTGGTATTAAACGTATTAACGCCAGCCTCGACAGTTTGAACCCGGACACCTTCAAGCAGATCACCAAAGGTAAACTTGATAAAGTCATCAATGGCTTAATGGCCGCCAAAGCGGCGGGCTTCAACCCTATCAAAATCAACATGGTGGTGATGAAAGGCATTAACGACCATGAAGTCGAAGACATGGTTGAGTTCTGTATAGAACATGACTTTACCCTGCGTTTTATTGAAACCATGCCCATGGGTGACACCGGCCGCAATGCCAGTGATCAATTCATCAGCTTACAGACTATCGAACAACGCCTGGGACAACGTTATGAACTCATTCCTGGCATGATGCCTGGTGGCGGTCCAGCACGTTACGTCCAGGTTGCGGGTTCTGAATTACGTATTGGTTTTATTACTCCCATATCACAGCACTTCTGTGAAACCTGTAATCGTGTTCGCCTGTCTGTGGATGGCACCTTATATATGTGCCTCGGTCAGGATGACAAGTATGAATTACGCCCACACCTGCGGGCTGGCATCACTGATGATGAGCTCAGGCAACACATCATTAATGCTATTAGCACCAAACCCAGTCATCATGAGTTTAATGAAAAACCAGGGCAGGTTGTTCGCTTCATGTCCATGACGGGTGGATAATTCCTTCCTCTTTCACTATTCTATTAGCAAGCTCACGCTAAATTCACTTTAGCAATTTACAGCTCTTTCTACCTGTCACGCGCTGACATCTCCATACACTATTGGTGATGCCTGATAATTCATGAAAAGGAGGCTCAAAAATGGAGGTTAATGCTTTACCTAACTATGACATGAGTGATAACCCCACGAATTGCTGCCCCCGTTTTAACCCTGATGGCTGGGATGATCAGGAACTTCACTTCAAAGATAAATTGTTTGTAAAAGTGAAAACCAGAAGTTTATTTCATATTCCCATCAATATGGGTTTGGTTTTCCCCAAAACACTTGCAGCCATCGAAAAAGCCCATGCCATGAGTGAAGATAACTTTATTGTTTTATCTCATGATCCATCGGCATGGACCAGCGAACATTATTTTTCTGTAAACCATGATGTCCCAAACCAGGAAATGATTCATTTAAGCGGTGATTACTTTACCCATGTTTTTGAAGGGCCCTATAAAAATGCGCCCAAATGGGAAAAAGAAATGGAAGCGATCGTAAAACAACAGGGACGACAAGCTGGTAAAACCTATTTCTTCTACACTACCTGTCCAAAGTGCGCCAAATTTTATGGGAAGAATTATCTGGTTGCTGTCACAGAACTTCAGAAACAATAACGACTATAAACACGATGAATACTGAAACAGATGAAATGAAGTGCCCTCTATGTGGTAATGATAATGCTTGCCTGAATGCAAAATGTGGCGGAGAGTCTGAAAATACCTGCTGGTGTAATAGTAATCGTTTCACTTTTCCAGAAGCCCTGCTTGCACAAATACCCGAGCGCTTAAGACACAAAGCCTGTATCTGTCAGGCCTGTGTTGAGGCTTATCATGCAGACAACTAACATGCTATTTTAATAATTTATTTTTAACTGAGTAACATCCGTAGGCCAATCACAAATAGAAACAACGCAAACCCTTTCTTAAGTTTCACACCATCTATCTTATGTGCCCAATGCGCTCCTAAGGGTGCAAATACAACACTGGTAATTGATATCACAACAAAAGCCGGCCAATAGATATAACCGCTGCTATAATCCGGCCCACTGGCATCCCAGCCAGTCAGAACAAATCCAGCCGCTCCCGCAACTGCGATAGGCAAACCACAGGCACTGGAAGTAGCCACCGCCTTTTGTGTACTGACTTTATTCCAGAGCAAATATGGAACAGTCATGGTGCCTCCACCAATTCCAACTACGGCTGAAACCAGACCAATACCAGTACCCGCAATAGACTTCCCAATAGGCCCATGGTGCTCACCCGTTGCATGAGGTTTGATTCCCCAGAACAATTGAACCGCAACGATCAATTCAAAAAGACCAAAAAAGATCTTAAGTTGATCGCTTGGTATTTGATCAGCGACCAGTGCACCTAGCAACGCGCCAATCACGATACCGGGCGTTAGACTACGAAACCATGGCCACAGTACCGCTGCTTTTTTATGGTGTGCTCGAACAGAAGAGAGTGATGTTGGGACAATCGTCGCTAGAGAAGTCCCCACCGCAAAATGCATAATGGTCTCTGCAGGAAAACCAGCAATCGCAAATGTTCCGGCCAGTACCGGAACAATCACCAGGCCACCACCAACCCCTAACAGACCTGCTAGAACCCCAACAATACTTCCCAGTAAAAGATAAATCAGCAAACTCATTACAGTAATTCAGGCCTGTTTATAATGAGGTCGATATTGATTATATGAACCGGAGCCTTGCGAAAAGTGATCTTTAAATTTCATCATGCATAACAGAAGCTACAGCACCTTGTCACAACGCTGTTTTCAATAATCGGAATGAGCTATTTGATCCAGATCGTTTTGGCGTTCACAAACTCTTTCATTCCATGATGAGATAGCTCTCGACCATAACCAGAGTTCTTGATACCACCAAAGGGCAAGCGCGGATCACTTTTTACCATTCCATTAACAAAGGTTGCACCTGACTGTACCTTGCGCGCCAGCATTTCACCTCGCTCACTGTCCCCTGTCCAGACACTACCACCAAGACCAAAGGGAGAATCATTAGCAATACGCAGTGCATCCACTTCATCACGAGCATGGATCACAATCGCCACTGGACCAAAGAGTTCATCATGGTATGCACACATCCCCGGTTCTACTCGATCCAGAATTGAAGCGGCATAATAAGCACCAGGACGATCAAGGGGCTGGCAACCCGTTACCGCTACGGCTCCTGAAGCAATACTGTCGCTGACCTGTGTATGTATTTCATCACGCAAATCAGTACGAGCCATTGGTGCTAATGTTGTCGATTCCTCCATTGGGTCACCGGCCTGCAATGCTTCAACTGCAGCTTTAAAGCGAGCGACAAAATCTTCGGCAATGGCATCCACGACTATAAAACGCTTGGCAGCGATACAGCTTTGTCCTGTATTAAGAAAACGAGAAGTTACAGCCCATTTTACTGTCTCATCGAGATCAGCATCTTCCAGAACAATAAAGGGATCTGATCCACCTAGCTCCAGTACGCACTTTTTCAATACGCCTCCAGCAGTCGCGGCAACCTGACGGCCCGCTGGCTCACTCCCTGTTAAGGTCACGGCATGGACGCGAGGATCTTCAATTACTTTTTTCACCTGGGAAGCTCGAATCATTAAACTGCGAAATACACCGGCAGGAAATCCAGCTTCAGTAAAAACCTCTTCAATCGCCAATGCACATTGCGGAACATTGGACGCATGTTTTAAAACACCGGTATTCCCTGCAACCAGTGCGGGTGCCGCAAAACGAAATACCTGCCATAAAGGAAAATTCCAGGGCATCACCGCAAGCACTGTACCTAAAGGTAAATGCGCAACATAACTTTTTCCAGCATCCGAATCGAGGTGCTCGTCGGCCAGAAAGCGAGGGCCATTATCTGCATAGTAATCGCAGACACCGGCACATTTTTCAACTTCGGCGCGAGCATCATTAATCAGCTTACCCATTTCTTCAGTGATAATGGCTGCATAGGATTCTTTCTTTTCCCTTAAAACGGCCGCCGCTTTTCGCATTAAATTGCAGCGTTCTTCAATCGCTCGACTTGACCAGTCAGTGCTTGCGCTCGCTACTTCTGCCAGCACGGTATCAACCTGCTCATCAGACCAGGCTGGAATTTCTTTTATTTTTTCGCCGGTCGCCGGGTTTATCACTTCAAAGCTCATGCTTTCTCCTTAAGCTTCACAAGGGTTTAAAAGAAAAGCTAATTAAAATAGTAGTATAGACAGGATATGATATAAATAATTGAATGAACGCAATTATTCTTCTATCGTTGATATAGACCTCCCACTTGATGGCAACAGCACCATGCGTAAAAAGAAAATATGTATCCTCGGCGGTAACGGCTTTGTTGGTCAACAAATCATCAGACAACTTAATCCTTCTCATCGTCAGGTTCGTGTTCTCAGTCGATCAGCAAACAGGGCTGACTCAGCCCATGTTGAATATATCCAGGCCGATGTGCACGATCAGGATACCCTGATTAAATATTTTAAAGATACTGATGCGGTTATCAACCTGGTGGGTATACTCAATGAGCAACGGGACAATGGAGAAGGCTTTTATCAGGCCCACGTTGAACTGACACAAAAAGTTGTACGAGCCTGCCAGGCCAGCAATACTACCCGCCTTCTACATATGAGCGCATTAAATGCCGCTGATGACACCTCCACCAGCTTTTACTTACGCACCAAGGGTGAAGCTGAACACTATATCTTTTCAGCAACCGGGCTGGACGTTACTGTCTTTCGACCTTCGGTGATCTTTGGCCAGGAAGACAGTTTTACGAATCGCTTTGCAGGTCTACTGCAACAAATCCCTTTATTTTTTCCCCTGGCCTGCGCCAACGCCCGCTTTGCTCCCGTGTATGTGGGTGATGTTGCCAAAGCTTATGTAAAAGCTCTGGAAATGCCTGAGACCTTTATGCATAGCTACAATCTCTGTGGGCCGCAGACTTATACCTTACAGGAAATTGTGATTTATCTAAAAGAACTGCTGAAACTCAAACGCCTGATTATCCCATTGAATAGCCCTTTGTCTCGAATGCAGGCCGAAATGATGGAGTATGTCCCCGGTAAACCTTTTTCACGAGATAATTTCCGTTCTCTACAGATTGATAGTATTTGTTGCGAGCAAACAAACACCCTGGAATCTGTTTTTGGAATAAAGCCAACCGCACTGGAAGACGTGGTGCCAGAATATTTATTAAAGAAATAATAAAAATCACGTTATGATGGTGTCCTGACTTTAACCCTTATTAATAATAAATAATTTCTCCATGTATAAATATCTTGTTGGTGGTTGTGTTCGTGATAAATTACTTGGTCTTCCGATCAAGGATCGGGACTGGGTCGTCGTCGGAGCCTCACCGCAGGAAATGCTAGATCTCGGCTATAAAGCTGTGGGCAAGGACTTCCCTGTCTTTTTACACCCACAAACCAGAGAAGAATATGCACTTGCTCGTACCGAGCGTAAAACCGGCCCCGGCTATACCGGCTTTGCCTTTCATGCTGCCCCGGATGTAACTCTTGAACAGGATCTGATCCGTCGTGATCTAACCATTAACGCTATCGCCGAATCAGAAGATGGAAAAATTATTGATCCTTATGACGGCCAACAGGATCTTGAATTAAAACTCCTTCGTCATGTGTCACCGGCTTTTTCCGAAGATCCACTACGCATCCTGCGTATTGCTCGATTCGCCGCACGCTTTGCACCATTGGGATTTACCATTGCAAAAGAAACCATGCAATTATTGAAAGACATGGTAAACAGCGGTGAAGTTAATGCGCTAGTGCCTGAACGAGTCTGGCAGGAAACCTCGCGGGCATTAGCCGAAGATCAGCCTACGGTTTATATTGAAGTACTACGTGAGTGCGGCGCACTGAAAGTATTATTTCCTGAAATTGATCGGCTGTTTGGTGTACCACAACCAGAAAACTATCATCCTGAAATTGATACTGGTGTTCACACCCTTATGGTTCTTGAACAGGCCGCCAAACTCAGTACTGATGTTAATGTGCGTTTTGCTGCTTTACTACATGATCTGGGTAAAGGTATTACACCAGAAGAAGAATGGCCCAAACATATAGCCCATGAAAAGCATGGTGTACCGCTGGTTAACGATGTTTGCAACCGGTTAAAGACGCCTAAAGAAACACGAGAACTTGCGCTTATCGTCACCGAGCATCATTTACTCTATCATCGTGCCGCAGAACTCAAACCTTCAACAATGCTGAAGGTATTGAATACTCTTGATGCCTTTCGACGTCCACAACGGTTTCAACAGTTTTTACTCGCCTGTGAAGCAGACTCCCGTGGTCGTATCGGTTATGAAGATACTCAACCGGAACAAACTGAAATATATCAGCGTTGTTATAAAGTTGCGGCCGCAATCGACTCAAAAGAACTGCTGGCGCAGGGATTTGAAGGTAAAGCCATTGGTGAGGAGCTTGATCGTTTACGTTGTGCCGCAATCAGTCAGGTAAAAAAATAGTCCGGAGAACCTCTAATTAACACTACCGTTCAAGGTGATCTCTTCGGCAAGCTCAGAAGAGCCCTGTCGAACCATAAAATGCAAACACAGTAAAATTAGCACTTAGAAATATCACCCTTCGACAGGCTCAGGGCGAACGGAGTCTATGTTGTGCTTTGACTGAACTCAGAACGAACAGAGTTAAACAGAGATTCTCTCAGAAATTATTATTGTTTAATCAGCTGTTTTTCAACCCTAACAAGAACTCGTGACAACGGGCCATGTGCAAGAATAAAAGCAAGCAATACACCCAGGCTATCTGCCAGCATATCTGCATATTGAAAGCTACGATAATCAGTCATCCCCTGCACATACTCAATAATAATTCCCATTACGATGAAAGTTACCACTAATGCCATTCGTATACGCAAGTTAAAATAAATCTGCGCAAACCAGCCCATTAAGACACCATAAGCAAGAAAGTGTCCCAGCTTGTCACTGTTGTCCATGCCCATGTCGGGCATGGGGGCTGGTGTGAGTGACAGATACCAGATCAAGGCAATTAAAAACCAACCTATACCAAGCCAGTATTTTTTAAATTTAAGTTCATGCATATTTTATGTAATTAAGTACTAGCTCTTATACAAACATTATCAAAATTTAAGTTCATCAAGCAGATGATGACAAGGCGAAAAGAAATGAAAAAGCGGAGTTTACACGCGAGTAAATGGGCATTTTGAATTTCTTTTCAACGCAGTCAGAGCGGCTTCAGGAACTTAAATTAAATGACGCGATCATTGCCGCCATCAATGGGAACCTGCGCTCCCGTTGTTTTGCTAAACAAGGGCCCAGCCATGGCACAGACTAAATTAGCAACGTCATATGATGTGATTTCAGTCTTTAACAGGTTCTTGGTTTTATACTCCTGAATAGTCATGCCATAACTATCTGCACGTTTCTGTAATACTTCATCCGTCCAGATTGCCGTATCAAATACCGCATCAGGATGCAGTATATTAACTCTGATTTTATCTCCTGCCAGCTCCATCGCTGCAACACGAGCAAGTTGTGTAAAGCCGGCTTTGGCTACCGAATAGGCTGAGGCACCCGGCCCTGGTGCTAATACATTTTTTGAGGCCATAAAGATAACCGCAGGTTCAATACCTAAACGTAAAAAAGGAATGCAATGTTTCAATATCAATTCATGTGCAGTGAGGTTGATGGCAATGCTTTTATTCCATACATCCTGCGACATAGTTTCAATCTTCAAACTTGCAGGGAAAATACCGGCGTTATTAACCAGGATATCCAGCCCACCAAAAGCCTGCACGCCCTGAGTAATCGCATTTTTAATTTGCGCTTCATCCGTTACATCACACACCAGACCCAGAACATTCTTATTATTAAAAACAGACGTGATATTGCTATCGATATCTAAAGCAATCACGGCCACACCCTGATTACATAGCGCTTTGACACAGGCTTTACCGATACCACTGGCTGCACCACTGACCAGAGCAACCTTGCCCTGTAACTCTAAAGCACTCCCTGTTTTTTTCAGCTTGGCCTGTTCCAGCTCCCAGTATTCAACATCAAAAATATCCTTCTCAGACAAGGCCTGCCAGCCTCCTAACCTTTCTGCCTGTTGAATGGCCTTGATCGTATGCTCAGTAATATCAGCAATAATATCCGCCTCTTTAACACTACGACCAAACGCCAGGGTGCCTTTATCAGGCCATACAGCCCAACGCGGTGCCGTATCCAGACAGGTTAATGCGCCATCAGTATTTCGATTAAAATAATCTTCATAATCCTTTTGATATTTCTCTGAAATTTTTAGCGGATCATCGCCCATGATTAAGGGAATTCGTTTTGTACGAATGACATGATCGGGAGTTAATGGGCCACGTGTTGCAATAGACTCTACATTATCTAAACTGGCAAATGAACAAGCCGCCGCATCAATGTTTGATCGTACCACCATGGCGTTACCCATCTGGGCTGAAACAACCTGTCTGAGTTTTGCCAGAGACAATAAATCTTTTTCTGAATAGGTTGTCGCCTGCTGCTTATTGATGATCTCAGCGCCCTGGTGTTGCAAATAGTCTTCCGCCTTAGATACCAGCTCAATCATATACTCATAACTGGTTCTGGCGTCATCTGCAAAACTAAAGACACCATGATTCATAAGAATCATGCCCTTAAGTTTTGACCAGTCTATATTTTTACTTAAATCTCTTACCGTCTGCGCCAGTATGAATCCCGGCATAACATAGGGAATGATTAATACTGTATCACCGTAGATTTCCTTAATACGTTCAAGACCCTTTGCCGTATTGGTAATAGTGATGACAGCATCGGCATGGGTGTGATCAACATACTTATAAGGGATTAAGGCATGCAGTATGGCTTCCACAGAAGGCGTAGGTGCAGAAGGATCGATCATGGCCGACTTCTGAGCCTTGACCATATTAGTATCACTTAGCTCATCCAGTTCGGCTAATCGATTGAGTAGATCCAGTTTCACACCGGGAAAACCGGCGGCTTCAATACTAATTAAGTCCCAGCCACTGCCTTTTACAAAAAGCAGCTCTTCCTCTTCACCAAACAGGTTTTTCGCACTGGCTTTAACGGAAGTATTACCACCACCATGCAACACCAGATCTGGATCTCGACCCAGTACACGTGAGCTATATACTCGCTCCTGTACAGGATCGCCTATATAATTTTTGGCTTCTTTTTCATCCCACAAACTTTTCATTTTCTATTCCAGACCAAGAATTAAAACTTATAAAAATAAAAATAGTAAAAGAACGCCTAATGCCATCCGGTAAATGACAAATGGCAACATACCGATGCGTTCAAGCAATTTCAAAAAGACATGAATACATAGGTAAGCACTGATTGCTGACAACACAGCACCTATTACAAGTGCATTCCAGTCAACGGCTTCAGTGCCCTGTATAAGATCCAGGGTCGACAGTCCACCTGCCAGAATAATAACGGGAATAGAAAGCAGGAAAGAAAAACGTGCGGCGGCTGCACGTGTTAATCCCATCATTAAACCAGCGGTCATGGTAATGCCAGAACGAGAAGTACCCGGTATTAATGCGATAGCCTGGGCCACACCAATGACCACAATATCGCGCCAGCCAATGCTGTGTTCTGTTCGTTGACGTTTGCCCAAGGCATCCGCCCACCACAGTAATAATCCAAAGATAATGGTTGTAGCTGCAATAACCAGGGGAGATCGTAAACTTGTTTCAATTACATCTTTGAACAACAGACCTGCCAGCCCAACAGGAATGGTTCCGAAACCCACCGCCCAGACCAGTGTACTATCACCGACTTTTTTCCGTTGCGCCAGCGATTGCAACCAGTCTTGCGTCATGCTCACGATTTCATAACGGAAATACCAGACTACTGCAGCCAGAGTACCCACATGCACCGCCACATCAAAAGCCAGACCCTGATCATCCCAGCCATTTATTTTCGGAAACAGAATAAGGTGAGCCGAACTGGAAATGGGTAAAAATTCGGTCAGACCCTGAAGTATGGCCAGTACAATAATTTGAATTAATGTCATCAGAAAAAAATCGTCTTTATTATAATCGGTTACGCATATCGTTCATGTTAAAACCCGGCATATTAACAGATATGTTTTTACTCAGCCCTATCACTTTAAAGGTTTCCCCCATTTCCTGAGGCAGGGTCAGGCGCTTGATTTCATTGACCTGAGCTAACAACTGAGCAGGGTCACTCTCTGCCGCGTTAGAGACAGTCGCCAGTTCAGTCAGGCCACTACCGAGTAAAAAATGGGCCTGGGTGGTATAGCCTTCAATTTGCAGACCCACTTCGAGCGCCGCATCCGCAATCGCCGTAAAATCCACATGAGCAGTTATATCCTGAAGCCCCGGATAGTAAAAAGGGTCATCATGCACGCGATGTCGATAATGACATTGCAGGGTCCCCTGACCCCGTTGTGGATGATAATAACTGTGACGTGACTGACCATAGTCGATCAACAGGATCAGCCCTTCCTTCATGCTTGTTGCCAGACTTTTTAGCCATTCCTCAGCGCTAAAATTTACCTCTGAAACATAGCCTTCTGGCAACAAGGTACCCAGACTATTCTCAATCTCTCGCACATGCTCTTGCAGACGAACCGCCGCCTCAGTTCCAATTTGCCAGTCAAACCCAGAGTCAGATTCGACAATAAACAGTTCTTTGGCCTGACCATTTTGAATACAGAAACGTGTCACCGGCATGGCATCGAACAATTCATTTGCGAGGACGATGGCAGAAAAGGATTCCGGTAATTGCTCCAACCAGTGCACCCGATCGAGTAACTCAGGGGCTCGATATTTGATGGTTTCGTATTGCCTTTCACGTAAGTCAGCACTAACTTCAAGGATGTAGTATTGTTCAGGGATCTGATTATCATCGGCCAATTGCAGCAGGATATCCGCCGCCATCACCCCGCTACCAGCACCCACTTCGAGAATGGTCTTTTCTGACAGCTCATCCAACGCCGGCTGTATGGCTCGAGCCAGTGTGCAGGAGAAAAGTGGGGAAGTTTCCGGGGCGGTAATGAAGTCCCCTTCTTTACCAAATTTTCGACTACCTGCACTGTAATAACCCAGGCCTGGCTCGTACAGGGCCATTTCCATATAACGGGCAAATGAAATACATCCACCTGTCTGCTGGATCTCTGCCCTTATTCGTGCCACCAATTCCTGGCTAATTTTCAGGGCATCGGCAGAGGGTGCTGGCAAAGTATCGGCCTGCTGTTGTGCCTGTCGCAGGCGCTGACGAAAATGCGGACTGGAAGAATTCATGACAGTGAGTTCACGGCTAAATTAGGTTAAAGTGCAGCTCTAAATTAAAAAACAGGTTCGTTACCGAGCCAGCCGGATTCAGTTCCGGCCATACGGGATCAAAGGATACCACAGCATGTTAAACAACAAGGTCGGATTAATTACCGGGGCCGCCCATCGAATTGGTGCCACCACTGCCCGCCGACTTCATGCAGAAGGTATGAACCTGGTGCTGCATTACCGCAACTCCAGGGATGCCGCTCAAAAACTACAGGCCGAGTTAAACAAAGCACGAGCCGACTCAGTGGTTCTGGTACAAACAGATTTACACAAACTGGATAACCTGCCGGCGCTAATAAAAGAAGCCACCACCGCCTGGGGACGACTTGATCTCCTGATTAACAATGCCTCCAGTTTTTACCCCACGCCAATTGGTGAAGCCACCGAAGCACAGTGGGAAGATCTTTTTGGAAGCAACCTTAAAGCTCCGTTTTTTCTTTCGCAGGCCGCCGCACCTGAATTAAAAAAACAGCATGGTTGTATCATTAACATGGTAGATATTCATGCAGAGCGACCATTAAAAGCTTACCCCATTTACAGCATGGCCAAGGCCGGACTGGTGATGATGACCAAGGCACTAGCTGCTGAGCTGGGCCCAGAAGTACGTGTAAATGCCGTAGCTCCTGGAGCCATTCTGTGGCCAGAAAATATTGATGAAGTGACCAAACAACGTATTGTCTCTCGCACTCTGCTTAAACGGAAAGGCGATCCGGATGACATCGCCAAAGCAATTCTTTATTTAGTTCGCGATGCCTTATATATGAGTGGGCAAGTGCTGACAGTAGATGGTGGTCGAAGCATTAACTCTTAGGGAATATGATTAATTCTGCCGTTCGTGGTGAGCACTGTCCTGAGTTTATCGAAGGGCCTGTCGAACCATGAACTACAAATTCAATAAAATCAGCATCTTAATAATTTCACCCTTTGACAGGCTCAGGGCGAACGAGATTAACCAGAGATTACTTAACAATATAATTCTATATTCATGAACTATCCTTTACAGACAATAATTAATAATACTTAACTGTCTACTATATGGATTTCATCAGCACCGTTAAATACAAAGCTCGACGCTATTCCAAAATTCCCCGAGTTATAAAAACCTTTCGCTGGTTTGTGCGTATTATGGTGATTATCTTTATCATGGACACGGGTTATCTTGTTGGCATATGGCCGAACTGGGACCTGTATAAAGAAGGGCCGATACAACGTTCCAATTTCATTCGCGAATATATTTTCCAGCAATATCGTCATCGCGACTGGCCGCCATTACGCTGGCGTACCATTAAGTTTCAAAACATTCCTGATCATATGATACGTGCCGCTATCGTGGCAGAAGATGCACGCTTTTATTCTCACGAAGGTTTTGATGTTGAAGCCATTAAAAAAGCTATTGATCACAATATTGAGAAAAAACGTTTTGTTTATGGAGCCAGTACTATTTCACAGCAGACGGTAAAAAATATTTTTCTAAGCGCATCACGCAATCCACTACGCAAATGGCATGAACTGTTACTGACTTTTGCCATGGAACGAAACCTGGGCAAGGAACGTATTCTTGAACTGTATTTGAACGTCGCCGAATTTGGCCGAGGAGTATATGGAATAGAAGCGGCGGCAAGACATTACTGGAACAAATCAGCTACCCGGCTAAACAAAAAACAGGCGATTGAACTAGCAGCGAGTTTATCTGCCCCTGTTAATCATAATCCTGCAACACGTTCAGATTATTTTAATAAACGTGTAAAAAAAATTAGGCGCTATTTCTAAGCTATCAGATTCCAAAACTTAGGCGGACATGCTATCTGGAATTTAGCAACAACCATGTTATATTGCGATTGTAAATCGGGGTCCCGATTTGCAGATTTCAATAATAAACAGGGATTGTTTCATTTCTATAAAAACCAATCCCTTAAGGTTTTAAAACAGAGTTTACTAATATAACTATACGGACCGACAGGGTCCGTATAGTGCATATTATGAGTCATAAAATGGACAAAAGAATAGAAAAATTAATGAAGATATATGGATGGTATGAAGGAATAGCCCGTGCACTCATAGACTCTAATGGTTACTGTGTTTTTTGCGGCGAAAACTTGGTTGAAACTAGGCTGGGATACTCTTCTATTGTAATGGATCATTTACTACCCAAGTCCAAATACCCCGATTTAGAATATGAATTTCATAATCACATACTTAGCTGCTCCTCATGTAATGGGATGAAAGGGAATTTTGACCCGTTGCATGAAGGTGAAGAAGCAAAGTCCATGCTACAAAATCGGCAAGAAATAATAGATAGATGTAAGCATTACTTAAGTAAGAGTATCCGCGATAGAAAGGAAGAATGGTTAGAAATTAAGGATTTATTAAATGACTCATAACAAGTGCATTGAGTCATTCGCTTCGCTCATTGGGACGCTCAAAAGCGGCACTTTTTCGCGCCCCTCATGCAAACGTTCCGAAAACCTGCTCTAGAACGAAACAAAAAATATTTCAACTATTAGAGATTATCGAGTTTTACCGGCCAGAGTTTCTGGCTGTCTTTGTTATACGCCTTCCACAACTCTTCCATGCTTTGGTTTAACTGCGGGTGTTTTGTATCGGGAGCAATCTCTGTCAGCGGCCAGAGTACAAAGGCATTCCTGGTAATTTCGTCACGGGGGATTTGCAGACCACCTTCATTACAAATTACGTCATCATAAAGTAATAAATCCAGATCAATCGTCCGTGCTGAAAAACGTGGACCGCTACGAATGCGTCCATGGCGATCTTCAATATCGTGCAAAACATGCGCGACTGTTTTTATATCTTCATCGGTGCTCAGTCCAACAACCATATTAAGAAAGTTGTCTCCATCAAAACCAACAGCTTCACTTTCATAAACAGATGATAAATCTAATTCTCCATAATGTTCACGCAAAGCTTTCACTGCAATTCGCACATGCTGCTCTGCATCAATATTACTGCCAATACTGATATAAATTCTAGCCATAGATTTTTAAGGAACCTCTGATTAATTCCGCCGTTCGTGGTGAGCCCTGTCGAACCATGAACAGAAAACATCATAAAATCCGCGCATTATAATATAACCCCCTTCGACAGGCTCAGGGCGAACGGAATTAATCAGATACTCATTAATTTTTACTCTGCTAACTAATCTAGTTACTGATCCAGCTTTTGGCCCCGTTCGATAATCACACCCACATCATTGGCACCTCGTACTGCGCCTTTTTTATTTACACGTAGGCGTACCCATGGGACATTAAATTCATTCAGGATGATTTCGCTAACACGTTCGGCCATGGTTTCAACCAGTTGAAACTGGCTCTCTTCTATAAAACTAATCAGACGTTTGGCTACAGCTTTGTAGTTCAGCGTATCTTCAATATTATCGCTGGCGGCGGCTTTACGGATATCTGCACCCATCTCCAGATCCAGTATTACCGTTTGTTTGGTTTCCCGTTCCCAGTCATAAATACCAATGATGGTTTCGATTTTAAGGTCATTTAAATAAATAATATCCATCACTATAAGGTACTAGGGACGAGGGTCGAGGGACAAGTAAAATCTTTTGTTAGCTTTAATAAAAACTATTGCGTTATTTTTCATAAATGCAAACAGGACATAATTTGGAAGAAATAATTTTATAAATCCCAGCGTTTCCCTCTGTACCTCGACCCTCGTCCCTAGTACCTTATACTAATGACTATGATTGACTACAGCCTGATTCTGGCCGCTTACCTGTTTGGCTCTATCTCAACTGCCATTATTGTCTGCAAATTAATGGGCCTGCCTGATCCTCGCTCATTGGGTTCCGGCAACCCAGGAGCCACCAATGTTCTGCGGCTCGGAGGCAAAAAACCTGCCGCCATTACCCTGGCCGGAGATATGCTCAAAGGCTTTATACCTGCATTTATTGCCAACCTGATGAGTGTGAATGATCAGGTATTGGCGCTGGTTGGCCTGGCTGCATTTCTAGGCCATCTTTATCCTGTTTTCTTTGGTTTTAAAGGTGGCAAAGGGGTCGCTACCATGCTCGGCGTATTGCTCGGTATTCACTGGGCGGTTGGACTGGCTACAGCGGCAACCTGGCTGTTTGTTGCTAAAGGGCTAAAAGTCTCATCCCTCTCTGCGCTGATTGCCACGCTACTGGCTCCACTCTATATGTGGTTGATTATCCCTTCACAGCCACTGATTATCTCCACCGCAATCATGACCGCGATTCTGTACTGGCGTCATCGTTCAAATATTAAGCGCCTGCTCAGTGGTGAAGAAGAATTGATTGGCAAAAAATCAGATGTTAAATAGCATCGAGCTCTTCCAGTGCCCAACGTGGGGTAGCACCAAAACTTAATGCTTCCTGCTGACCTGCGACTAGCCGCTGGCAACCCGCAAAAGCTATCATTGCACCATTATCAGTACAAAACTCCAGCCGAGGGTAATAGACTTCGGCGCCTTCTTTTTTACACATTGCATCCAGCTTTTGACGCAGTCGCTGATTTGCACTGACTCCACCCGCCACAACCAGTCGATGACTCCCTGTTTGCTCCAGAGCCCGACGACATTTAATGGCCAATGTATCTGCCACCGCCTGTTCAAACGCCAGTGCAATATCTGCTTTTGTCTGTTCGTCACCTGCACTGTCATGCAAGGTATTCAGGGTAAATGTTTTCAGTCCACTAAAACTGAAATCCAGCCCCGGCCGATCGCACATTGGACGTGGAAATTTGAAGCGCCCGGCCTGTCCTTTTTCGGCCAGCTTCGAAATTGCCGGACCTCCGGGATAACCCAGCCCCATCATTTTCGCGGCCTTATCAAAAGCTTCACCCGCCGCATCATCCAGCGAGTCCCCAAGGAGTAAGTACTTACCGATCCCTTCGACCTGGATCAACTGAGTGTGTCCACCAGAGACCAGTAAGGCGACGAAGGGGAAAGCGGGAGGATTTGCTTCCAGCATGGGTGCCAGTAGATGGCCTTCCATATGGTGTACCGCCACTGCCGGGATACCCCAGGCATAAGCCAGACTTCGACCTACTCCAGCCCCCACCAATAAAGCTCCCATTAAACCGGGACCGGCGGTGTAGGCAAGACCATCCAGTTCCTCACCGGTTAGACCTGCTTCGGCCAGGACCTGCTGAACCAGGGGCAGGATTTTGCGCACATGATCCCGCGATGCCAGCTCGGGAACCACGCCGCCGTATTCGGCATGTAAAGCAATCTGGCTATATAAAGTATGAGCCAGCAGGCCCTTTTCGCTGTCATATACCGCGACTCCGGTTTCATCACAGGAGGTTTCTATTCCTAGAACACGCATTAAATCTCAGCCATTGTTGGTAAAATATATAAATTTACCCGGTTTTGAGTAAAAAGTTGCATCTAAATCTCATTTTCTTTGCATTTAACTGGCACAGGCATTAAACTTGCGCGCCTTGCGAATCTCAACTTATTAAATAACCAGAGGTAAACGGTACATGCCTTTTGTACGCGTAAAAGAAAACGAACCTTTTGACGTTGCACTGCGTCGCTTCAAGCGTTCCTGTGAAAAAGCAGGCGTTTTATCTGAAGTCCGCCGTCGCGAATTCTACGAAAAACCTACTTCAGTACGCAAACGTAAAATGGCTGCCGCTGTTAAGCGCCATGCGAAGAAAGTTTCTCGTGAACGGGCTCGTACTAAACGACTCTACTAATTTAGACTCTTCCACCCTCCTTCTGGAGGGGAGAAATCGACTCCAATTATGAGTGATACCACTCTTACAGCTCGCATCAATGATGACGTCAAAGCGGCCATGCGCAGTAAAGATAAAGTGCGTCTGGGAACTTTGCGTCTGATCACGGCTGCCATTAAGCAAAAAGAAGTCGATGAACGCATTACACTGAACGATGATCAGGTAATGGCGGTGCTGGAGAAGATGCTCAAGCAGCGCAAAGACTCCATTGAGCAATACACCAAAGCCGGACGAGATGAACTGGCCGCTGTGGAAACCGCAGAAATCGAAATTATCCAGGAATACATGCCTGAGCAGCTTTCTGAAGCCGAAGTCGATAGCCTGATTGATGCCGCTATCGCAGAATCTGGCGCTGCTTCCATGAAAGAAATGGGCAAGGTCATGGGTCTGCTCAAAGCCAAACTGGCAAGCCGTGCAGACATGGGTCAAGTCAGCCAGAAAATCAAAAGCAAATTATCTGGCTGACAGTGACGAGTGGCGAGTAACGAGGGACAAAGGTTTTTTTCCTTGTCACTTGCCACTCGTCCCTAGATACTTGTTTTTATGGCTGGCCGTATACCCCAATTTTTTATTGATGATTTACTCAACCGCGTAGATATCGTGGAAATCATCGATTCGCGGGTATCGCTCAAAAAAGCCGGGCGCGAATATACCGCCTGCTGCCCTTTTCATAACGAAAAAACCCCCTCCTTTACCGTGAGTCCTAACAAGCAGTTTTTCCACTGCTTCGGTTGTGGTGCCCACGGAACAGCGGTTGGCTTCCTGATGGAATACAATCACATGAGTTTCCCCGAGGCCATCGAGGAACTGGCTCGCCACTGTGGCCTGGAAATTCCCTATGAAGATGGCAAACCAGATTTTGTCCCGCAAAAACAGAATAATGATCTCTACGACATGCTGAATAAGGTCGATCAGTTTTATCAGCAGCAACTCCGTAATCACTCCCAGGCCTCACGTGCTGTCGACTACCTGAAAAACCGCGGACTTGACGGGAAGACTGCAGCCGAATTCGGTGTTGGCTTTGCTCCACCTGGCTGGGACACCCTGCTGCCTCAATTTGGCCAGAACAATAAGATTGAAGAAGCCCTGATTGCCACTGGTATGTTGATCAAGAAAGACAATGGTGGCTGTTATGATCGTTTTCGTGACCGCATCATGTTCCCTATCCGCGATCGGCGTGGCCGTACCATTGCTTTTGGCGGCCGTATTTTGCCCGATACTCAGGAAAAAGGTGCGAAAGCACCGGCAAAATACCTGAACTCCCCCGAAACCGCTCTTTTCCATAAAGGACAGGAACTCTATGGTCTATACGAAGCCCGCCAGGCACTACGTGATATTCCACGCCTGATCGTAGTTGAAGGCTATATGGACGTGGTTTCACTGGCTCAGGCTGGGATCCAGTATGCGGTGGCTACGCTTGGCACGGCCACAACCGTTGATCATTTGAATCGCCTGTTTCGCCTGACCCAGGAAGTTGTGTTCTGCTTTGACGGTGATCGTGCAGGGCGTGAAGCCGCCTGGCGTGCACTGGAAAATGCCCTGCCTGTCATGGGCGAAGGCCGCCAGATTCGCTTCATGTTCCTGCCTGACGGCGAAGATCCGGACACCCAGGTTAAACGGGTTGGTAAATCTGAATTTGAAGCCAGTATTGATGCCGCTATGCCGTTTTCTGAGTTTTTCTTTCAACGCCTGCGTGAATCGACTTCGATGCAAAGCATTGATGGCCGCGCAAAACTGGTCGAGCAGGCTCGTCCCCTGCTCAGCAAAATGCCCGATGGAATATTTAAACAGTTAATGACCGAACAACTGGCCCAACTGGCACGAATGGACACCACCGGGATGAATCAGCTTGTCACCAATCCTTCATCAATGGGACAAAGTCACCGTCCAGTAAGCCATAAAGCCTCACAAAAAACCCCGCCATCGCCCGTACGCTTTGCTCTGCAACGTCTTCTGCACCAGCCACAGATGGCCCAGGAGATCGGCGATACCTCTCACCTTCAGGGCGGAGATGTCCCTGGTCTTAATTTATTACTTGAAGTCCTTGAATTTCTGAAAAAAAACCCCACACTTAAAACTGGCACTCTGATTGAACATTTCCGTGACACCGAACATGGAAAACACCTGCAAAAGCTTGCAGCCTGGGAACCAGAGTTCAATGAGCCGGTCTCATTATTATCAGAGTTATCCGATACGCTGAAAAAATTAGCAGAAACCTGCCTTCGACAGCGCTACGAGAACCTACTAATCCGCTCCAACCAGGGGCAACTGACAAACGAGGAAGAAGCTGAATTTAGCGCGCTGTTCGAACAACTCAAGCAATACAAGCAAAGCAGCACGAAGTAAGCCAAACCTGCCAGATCTAATCCTCTATCAGGCGAGCTCCGAATAGCCAGTACTGAAATTAAGTTGAAGAAATTTCATTCAGAGCTAGAAAAATTCGAAACTTCGTGTAAACTTTGTTGGTTTTTCGCCTCCGTTTTTTGGGACAACCAGAATGAATCCAGCTAGAGCACAGGTAATGGGTCCAAACCAACAAGAATCACAGTTAAAATTATTGATTGCAAAGGGCAAGGAGCAAGGCTACCTGACCTATGTAGAAGTCAATGATCATCTGCCGAACGATATTGTCGATCCTGAACAGATCGAAGACATCGTCGCTATGATTAATGACATGGGTATTACTGTTTTTGAAACAGCCCCTGAAAATGACACTATTCTAGAAGCTAACAATACCGTTGACGAAGATGCGGCGGAAGAAGCCGCCGCCGCACTGGCTAACGTCGATAGTGAGTTTGGCCGCACGACTGACCCTGTCCGTATGTATATGCGTGAAATGGGTGCCGTTGAACTATTAACTCGTGCCGGTGAAATTGAAATCGCCAAACGTATCGAAGACGGATTGAAGCAAATGCTGTCCGCATTGGCTACCTTCCCCAATACGATCAGTGAATTACTCAATAACTACAACAAAATCGAAGCCGGTGAGATGAAACTCACCGACATCATTTCAGACTTCATTGATCCCAATGCGCCGGATGATATCCCCACTCCG
Source organism: Gammaproteobacteria bacterium (assembly GCA_026196045.1). GTDB lineage: Bacteria > Pseudomonadota > Gammaproteobacteria > UBA6429 > Thiohalophilaceae > JAPHRJ01. Next base: position 1,564 of record JAPHRJ010000017.1, on the reverse strand, counting down.
GCTGAAGTTGCCGCGAACCGTGAAGCCGCTGAAAATAAGACTGCTGACGATGATGACAGCAATGAAGTCGTCGATACCGGTCCGGATCCAGAAGAAGCCCGTGAGCGTTTTGGTAGAATTGCCAAAATACACAAGCGTTTGTCCACAGCAACAGAAAAGCACGGACATGCTGACAAGAAAACTGGAAAAATCCGTATCGAGCTACTCGAAGAAATCATGCAGCTCAAGTTAACACCTAAGATGGTGGACAAACTGCTGACTAACATGCGGAATCTGGTGGATGAAATCCGTGGCCATGAAAAAGTCATTATGCAGTTCTGTGTTGAAGAAGCACATATGCCGCGTAAAGACTTCATTACTTCATTCCCTGAAAATGAAACCGATTTAACCTGGCTGCAAAAACATATTGACGCTGGTGACAAGCATTCTCCAATCCTTGAACAACACAAGCATGAAATCCTGCGTGCGCAGCAAAAACTTTCAGGTCTGGAAAATTCCTGTGGCATCACCATTACCGATATCAAAGACATCAATCGCAAAATGTCGATTGGTGAAGCCAAGGCCCGTCGCGCCAAAAAAGAAATGGTTGAAGCTAACCTGCGTCTGGTAATTTCGATTGCTAAAAAATATACCAACCGTGGCCTGCAGTTCCTCGATCTGATTCAGGAAGGCAATATTGGTTTGATGAAAGCTGTTGATAAATTTGAATACCGTCGTGGTTATAAGTTCTCAACCTATGCCACCTGGTGGATTCGTCAGGCCATTACTCGCTCCATTGCTGATCAGGCGCGTACTATTCGTATTCCGGTTCATATGATTGAGACCATTAACAAACTCAATCGTATTTCTCGCCAGATGCTTCAGGAAATGGGTCGTGAACCTACTCCCGAAGAGCTCTCAGAGCGCATGGAAATGCCAGAAGACAAGGTTCGCAAGGTACTGAAAATTGCCAAAGAGCCAATTTCTATGGAAACACCGATTGGTGATGATGAAGATTCACACCTGGGTGACTTTATTGAAGATCAGAACGTCACGTCTCCGGTCGAGAGTGCAACCTCATCTGGCTTAAGTGAAACGACTCAGGACGTACTGGAAGGACTGACGGCTCGTGAAGCCAAAGTATTGCGTATGCGCTTTGGTATCGACATGAATACTGACCACACCCTGGAAGAAGTGGGTAAACAGTTTGATGTCACCCGTGAACGTATTCGTCAGATTGAGGCCAAAGCCCTGCGTAAACTGCGTCATCCAAGTCGTTCAGATCAGTTACGTAGTTTCCTCGATATTGAATGAGGAACATACTAAAAAGGCGCCACTGGCGCCTTTTTACATTTGATGACTCTCTCCTGAATTCAGAGTATAATTCTCTCGCTTTTTGGGCCTATAGCTCAGCTGGTTAGAGCAGTGGACTCATAATCCATTGGTCCCAGGTTCAAGTCCTGGTGGGCCCACCAAATACCTTCTTAACAAGAAGCCTTGTAGATATAAGTTGTAGTACTAGACTTAAATAAAGATAAAAACCAAACTTGGCTACATGACTTATTATTCCAAACCACTCCTGCTA
>JAPHRJ010000108.1 GCA_026196045.1 Gammaproteobacteria bacterium | reverse complement strand
TGCAACTTGATCCCAGCTTGCATTATCGATCATTAATCCACCCAGTACAGACTGCTCTGCATCTATTGAGTGCGGAGCCATCCGTAAGGATTCATTCTCATGACTCGACCCCTGTACTGGAAAAGCGACTTCTTGCATTAAATCTCCAAGCGCAATGTTCTCTATGTGGTTCATAAAGATGCTGTAAAAACAAAATGATTAATGTTACGGCCAGTTAAATAAACAGGATCTCACTGGCAATAATAAAATCCGAAGGCTGGATTTTCTATTTAATTAAATTTATCTCAAAAATGACTTAACTCAAAATGTCACCGAGATACAGTACACGAACCTCGAGTATTATTTTTTAATATGGGAGGCTTGACGGTCAGTGGACAGCACCCTCTCGTCTGACAAAGGATAGCACAATGCGGTAGATCAGAAACTAGAAACAGGCCGGTGGGCAGGAAAAAAAGTCAGCCATCCGGATTGACATACGCAAAATGCGTACCGTATTTTGGAGAAGCCCTAAAGAGAATATTAGAGGAATAAACGCGGAAGAAAACGTCGATAGCCGCACCAGGCGACTATCGACGTTAGCACTTACTCAGCTTCTACAGTGATATTCACTGTCTGGGCAATGTCAGAATGCAGATGAATTTCCAGTTCGTATTCACCAATCATACGAATTGGACCTTCAGGCATGCTGACTTCACGTTTTTCAATTGCAACACCAGCGGCTGTTATTGCGTCAGCAATATCGGCCACACCAACTGAACCAAATAATTTGCCTTCATCACCTGCATGGCTCTTAATAACAATTGCATCCAGAGCCGCTACCTGTTCACCACGAGCTTGTGCCGCTGCCAATGCTTCAGCCGCTGCCGCTTCCAGTTCTGCACGACGTGCTTCAAATGCTTCCAGGTTTGCCTTGGTAGCCGGAACGGCTTTCTTTGAAGGCACCAGGAAATTACGACCATAGCCGGGTTTAACGGTTACCTTGTCACCCAGGTTTCCCAGGTTGGCTACTTTCTCCAGCAGAATAACTTCCATCACTATTACCTCAATTCGCCTTGTTTAAATTGTTTTCAACATCGAAACTATTTTTTTACAGTTTCTATATTACTATTCTCATTCAATCCGACTTTACAAATCGTTGTCGGAAATCAATCCAGTTATCCGCCACGCCAGCCACTGCATACAGCATCAAAGCGTAAGGAATAACAAATATCAGCATTACATACATAGCCACTAGCCAGGCCGTGTTCTCTGTATACACCTTTATCAGAGCATGCCCTACTGCCAGTCCCTGCAACAGGAAAATCATCAGCATAACCTGTAACAGACTAAGGGCAACTTCACTCATCACGCCCAGACCTGAAAAGCTAACACCCATGACAAGCAGTGCAAATAGTGCCGCAGCCTTACCCAGACGCAGTTCATGAAACTCTTTCTGGAATCCACCCGGATTAAAAAGCAAAGCCTGCCAGCGTCGTGCCAGCATCAAACCGAGATAGGCACCGGCCACCCACATAGCTGCCACGGTTCCTGTCATCAGTTGGCTACTGTGCTGCAAAGCGGCCATTAATGCCTCTTTATCTTCTAAAACCACACCGGCCTTTTCAAGCGCGGGGATCAGCACATCAACGTAGAGTGTAAACCACCATTCTGACGGGGACTCCAGTGCGCCAAAAAACGCAACAATGACAATCATCCCCAACACACTACTAAGCAATATACTGCTACTTAGTGAAACGGTTTTCCCCAGTACCATGGCCAGAAACCAGGCTGGGAACCATACCAGTAAGGCAAAACCTATGGCCGGCACCGGGGTCTGTAGAAATAGCATTCCCAGAAGCCCCATTAATAGCGATGCACCGACTAAACACAGTGCGCCCTCACGTTGCCCCTGGATCAGGGTAACCAGTCCAACGGTGGCGGCACTTAAAAAGCTAAGTGGCCAACTCAATGGCATCAACATTAAAGATACCAGAGCCAGGGCAACGGCTGACAAAATCGCCTGCCAGCGCCCTCGCATGATATAGGCCGCTAATGCGCCCATTTATCTGCGACAGCTTACTATTTTATTTATGTGCGTCGGTATAAGGCAGTAATGCCAGATAACGTGCCCGTTTCACTGCTGAGGCCAATTGACGCTGGTAGCGTGCTTTGGTGCCAGTAATACGGCTAGGAACAATTTTTCCACTCTCAGTAACATTTGCTTTCAACAGAGTCAGATCTTTGTAATCGATCTCTTTTATACCGTCTGCTGTAAAACGACAGAATTTTCTGCGTCTAAAAAAACGTGCCATCTTCAAATTCCTCTTTAATAATCTATTAATTTAAACCTGAATTATTTTCAGGCTTCAGCCGCTGGAGCTGATTCGCCTTCGTCGCTAGATGGTGATTCGTCGCTAGATGGAGCTTCGTCGGTTGAAGGACGTTCTTCGCGAGCAGGACGATCATCACGTGATGGGAGATCATCACGAGAAGGACGCTCATCCTCTTTCTTGGCCATGGGCGATTCTTCAGTGATGGCTTCATCACGACGAATAATCATGTTACGAATAACAGCGTCATTAAAGCGGAATCCACTTTCCAGTTCTTCGCGGGTGTCTTCACCACACTCGATATTCATCAGCACATAATGGGCTTTGTGAATTTTCTGGATAGGATAAGCTAACTGACGACGGCCCCAATCTTCTAAACGATGGATACTGCCGCCTTTTGCTTCGATCGTAGTGCGATAACGCTCGATCATGGCTGGAACTTGTTCGCTCTGGTCAGGATGGACCAGAAACACGATTTCGTAGTGTCTCATAATGCTCCCTTCGGTTATCTAGCCTCCCGTTCATGCGGTGAGGCAAGGAGTTAACTAAATTGTATGTGGATTGGCCCCCATTTCAGGAGTCAAAACCGGTAAAAGGGCGGGATTTTACTGTAAATCGATCAGGAAGACAAACTACTTCGTTGTCGCAGGGCCTCATACAGGCAAACGCCTGCGCTGACGGAAACATTCAGGCTCTGAACACTACCCTGCATGGGTAAACTGATGAGTGAATCGCAGTGTTCTCGAGTCAGGCGGCGCATCCCCGCTCCCTCAGCCCCAAGGACCAATCCGATTGGCCCGGTCAAATCACTCTGATACAGGTTCTGATCAGCATCCACATCCGTACCCGTCAGCCAGATCCCTTCCTGTTGCAAAGCTCGCATGGTGCGAGCCAGGTTAGTCACCTGAATAAAGGGAACGTTCTCTGCAGCTCCACAGGCCACCTTGCGTACCGTCGCGGTCAAACTACAGGCCTTATCTCTTGGAGCGATGACCGCATGCACACCCGCCGCATCGGCCGTACGCAAACAGGCCCCCAGATTGTGTGGATCCTGAACCCCGTCCAGAATCAAAAGAAATGCAGGTTGTTCCAATTGCTGTACTAAAGGGAGTAAGGACGATTCATCCCAAGCCGGCATCTGACTAAAATCAGCCACCACGCCCTGATGCTTCACCGAACCAACCAGGCGATCCAGTTCCTCACGTTTGACGCGGTGAACTTCAATACCAGCCTGCCTGGCCAGTCCCACCAGTTTCTGCGCACGCTCATCCTTACGCGCATGTTCCAGCCATACGTGCTGAACATTTTCTGGTTCTTTTTCAACCGCCGCCTGCACCGCATGCAGACCGTAAATAAGGTTGTGTTTACCCATAGATACTCGTATCCGTTTACATTCTATTTTCAAGCTATAATACTACCTTATTTATCAGGCCAACGAGCACAACAGCTACTGTCATAGACACACACAAAAAAACCCTGAAACAGTTCAGGGTTTACAATTAAATCACTCAATGTAAATGTAAGCTGGCAGATACTTCCTGTGTCTACCTTTCCTTGCTCTTATTATTTCAATAAAAGTTTCACTTAGAACTTGTAGTTCATACCTACACCAACAAAGCTTGATTCCAGATCTCCAGATGTGCCTGAAGTGTCATCTTCGTCAAGCCTGGTATACATCACGTAGGCTTTGGTTTTCTTATCCAGTTGATGGTCAAGCCCCAGTGCTAACAATGTACCTTCTTTAGGCTGAGTTGCACTGTCTTCGACAGCAATATACTGGACTTTAAAGGTATTATTAGCACTAACCCTGGTTTTGAAGCTTACACCCAGCCAGTCTTCTTTTGCTGAAGTGCTATCAGCAGCTTCGACACCTGTCTGATATAACAGACCAAACTGCATGTCTCCCATTTTGTAAGTAGCAACAGCACGAGTCAGTGAATCTTCCTGCTGGTTTTCACCATTTTCATAACTATCACGGGCAACTGCAACATACAGAGGACCAGCAGTATAAGTAACAGAAGCCGAAACTGTATCAGCAGGACCATCATCAACTGTACTACCTGTACCTGTATCTTCACCCGGCGCAATAGCAACAGCAACTTTCAGATTGTCTGTTCCACCAATATAGGCAACGACATTGTCGATTCGATTTTCACCGTCTTCGTCACCGGCGTTTTTCAGGTCACCTGAGGTATCACCAAACAGGTCAAACTTGCCCTGTGCCATTTTCAAAGGTGTGTCATGGCGACCAAAACGGAATTCACCAAAGCCACCTTTAATACCGATATACATATTACGACGCACAATACCTGCTGTACCGTCACCTGAATCAACAAGATCACTATCAGGATTAATACCAAATTCTGCTTTATAAATACCAGTTAAACCACTTTTGAATTCACGTGAACCCTTAAAACCCAATCGTGAATCATGACTTTGCATTTGCCAGTTATCAACAGTCACCACACCTGCTGATTTTGTTTCAGTAGCACCATAAGATAAATGCAGGCTACCATAAACAGTCGGTGCTTCTGCATGCGCAGTCACTGGCGCAATGGTTGCACCCAGAACTGCCAAGGCAATCAAATTTTTTTTCATGAATCGTCCCCAAATATATTTTTAGATAAAACCAGATACCCAAATAGGTGCCTGGAACCTGGAGACGAATAATGCCGTGTAAATATTTCACGAAGATTAAGATTTTATGTCATATTTGTTACAGCATAAATAACAGCCTAAAAGGCATAATGATCAAACATTAATGCACATTTCTGGCAAAGCTGGTTATTTATGTAAAGAATATCCTCATGAAAGAGGAAAACATAAGATAAGCAAACCACCGGTCAATGTGACTGGTGGTTGATAGGAAGTGATTAATTGAAATTATAGATTGTTGTAGAGCCTGCTGTTACGGTGACATTATCTGTACCAATGAACTCAATCGCATCATCAGAATCGCTAATATCATCACCAGCCTGACAGGTAAAAGTAATCGTATAATTTCCCTGTTCCAGGAAACCCACGGCATATTCATATTCTGCGGCATTATTAACTGATACCAGAGCCGTTGCGACAGGATCCCCCGCATCACCATCAACATCATCAGGAGTGGCCCCTGTACCCGAGTAAACATAAACCGCATAGTCATTATCAGTACAATCGGCATCATTCAATGAAACTGAGCCAATTTCCCCACTAATATGGCCAACATTATTATTGCTCACCATACGCAGGCTGGGTTTGAGTTTATAGGCCAGAGAGTTATTGCCTGGTGCCACCACTGATTTGCGCAAGTCAAAATCAATGGTAAAAGTTACGGCTCCACCATCAGTGACCTCAAAACCGTTATTCAGTTTTAAACCGGTTTGATCACCACTGGGAACATATAAATTATGGTGAGCTCCACTATCTAGTACTATATAAGAGTCATTCGTGTTTTCATCGGAAAGCACTTTAAGCCGTATCCAGTTATAGTGCCCGGCATCCAGTGTATGATTAACAAGAATAGGTGCACTGTTTGGGCCTTGTTGATCTAGCAGATCAATCGTTTTAACCTCTGGGTCACCATTGTTATCAACAAAATCTATATCAAAGGCTGGACCTTCCTGGGGTTTTATTGATACACCGGTAAAGGAAACAAAGACATTTTGAGCACTATCAATTGGGGCATCGGTAATATTAAGACTAAGCGTACCACTTCCCGTTGACGAACCTGCTTCCCCTGATGAACCACCACCACAGGCATTCAACATAAACAGGCTTAATAAGCCAAGGGTTATAAATTTATTTTGAGTTTTCATTTCAACTACTCCTGAAAAACAGCTCATATTTCTATTATACCGCTTTAGAAACTAAAATGATGTGAGTCAGGTCAACTTGCTATCTACATACTTTATTATTAGTCTGAAAATACAATGAGCAATATACCACTTAAGACAGAACAGCATATTACTATTGAAAATAGTGACGAATCTGTTATCGAAAAACTACAACAAGTGACAGGGTTATCCCGACAGAAAATAAAACAGGCCATGCAAAAAGGTGCGGTCTGGTACACCCGAGGTAAAACAACACAGCGTTTACGCCGGGTTAAAAAATCGTTAAAACCCGATGACGTAGTACATTGCTACTATGATGAACGGGTGTTATCAGCCATTCCTCCTGAACCTGAACTCATCGCTGATGAAGGTGATTATTCTATCTGGTATAAGCCTTATGGTTTGCGATCTCAGGGATCTAAATGGGGAGACCATTGCACTATTAACCGTACAGCGGAAAAAATATTAAACCCACAACGCCCCTGTTTTATTGTTCACCGTCTGGATCGAGCCGCCAGTGGTTTAATTATTCTTGCCCATACCAAATCCAAAGCGGCTGAGTTTTCCCTGATGTTCAAACAACGAAAAATAGATAAACGCTATCGTGCGATAGTCCATGGTGAATTTCCAGCTATTGATAAAGAGAAAACGATACAAACTGAGATTGAGGGAAAGCCTGCCATTAGCCATATTATGACCCTGGCGTTTGATAAAGAAATAAATAAGTCACTTGTACAGATCCGTATCGAAACAGGACGTAAACATCAAATTAGACGCCATTTATCTGAGTCAGGCTATCCCATCGTGGGCGATCGGCTCTATGGTATTGAAGGTGATGATGAAAATTTATGTCTTACGTCCTGCTACCTGGCATTCAAGCTAGATACTGAAGAAAAACCAAAAGAATATAATTTACCTTCTATCCTGTTACCTAAATTATATTAACCGTACTCATTGATAAACCGGCATATAAAAGGTTTGGACATCGAAGTCAGAGTGTATCTCCTGTCCGCTCCGATGTCCTATGTATACCAATAAATACTTATCCTTTAAAAGTTCCCACGCCCAAACCCACGCTCCTTGTAGCTATCCAGTTCAGCACGCTGTTCTGGTGAAAGCTCTTTATAAATTCGATTCATGGTTTCAGTACGCTGCACAGTCATATCAGCCATGATCTTAGCTTTAGCATCGGCGAGCTCACGGACTTTAGTAACATCATAACTGTCAGAATGGGCCTGCTCTCGCAATGACTTACGAATATCCATCATTGCATCCTGCTGTTCGCCCATTTTATCCCGCTGTTCATTCCTTATGCTGCGAATAGATTGACGCTGCTCTTTGGTAAGATCCAGGCCTTTCATGACATGTATCATTTTATCTCCCCTATGGTCACCGCGGAATAAACCACCCTGTCCACCACAGGCTTGAGTTACACCTACTGCACCTATTGTTATAATGCTACCTGCCAGTACACTACTGATAATCCAGTTACGTTTTTTCATAATATATCTCCAGTCTGATTTAGTATCATTGCGCAACACCCTGCTGCCTTGATTAAAAGTATGCACAAAGTACCTGTAAGATTGGGTCAGAATCGGGTAAAGCTATGTAAAGTTCTGTAAAGAGCTCGGTAGTAATATCAGATTTGTGTCAGAATTAAGTTACAGTAAGAAAATCACATAGACCTATGACACAACTTTTAATTATTGATGATGACACCGAACTATCTGCCATGCTGACTGAATACCTTAATGCTGAAGGTTTCAGGACAGAATGTGTCTTTGATGGAAAAAATGGTGTGCAACAGGCCTTAAGTGGTCTTTATGATGTGATAGTGCTTGATGTCATGATGCCTGAACTGGATGGCTTTGAGGTCTTGCGTCGTATCCGTAGCAATTCAAACATACCTGTGCTGATGCTCACGGCCAAGGGTGATGATATTGACCGTATTGTTGGTCTTGAATTGGGCGCAGATGATTATTTGCCTAAACCTTTTAATCCACGAGAATTGCTGGCTCGCTTGCGTGCCATATTACGCCGAAGTCCGGTAATTAGTTCAAGCTATGAAAATAACGAATCTGTTAAGTGTATTGGTCCATTGGAAATACATCCAGCGTCGCGCACAGCACTTGCTCAGGGCCAACAATTAGATCTAACCAGTACAGAATTTAACTTACTACATACCTTGGCAAAACAGGTCGGACATGTCGTCAGTAAAGAGAACCTGTCTGAAACGGCTCTTGGCCGCTCATTGGAGAAATTCGACCGAAGTATTGATATGCATATGAGTAACCTGCGAAAAAAAATGGCTGAACAAAATCTTGAATCCATGCTGATTACGGTACGTGGTCAGGGTTACCAATTGTCAGACGAGATTTGATATGGGTCGCTTATTCTGGAAAATATTTTTTGGCTTCTGGCTAACACTCTTACTAACCGCTTCTAGTGTCGGTATTCTGGTATGGCAGCATAATAAAGAACGCATTGAGCAGCTTGAACTACTGGCAGATAGCCCACGTGCGGATATGAGTGTAAATTTTATTGCACGAATATTGCGTTATGGAGGAACACCCGCTCTCGAAGATATCATAGAACGTCGTGCAACACGTCACCGACGACCTCTACGTATACTTATTATTAATGATCAGGGCGATGATCTATTAGGCCGATCAGTTCCAGAGATCATGCTAAATAAAGCACGTCAGGCACTCAATGATCCGCAACAATCGGCTATACAACAGGTAACCACACCGGAAGGGGAGAATTTCTTACTCTTCATTCCAGGGCGAGAGCATTCTACTATGCGCCATCAGAAAATCTTTCCTCAACGTTTCCCCCTGTTTCCGCTATTCATTCTTCTATTTTCCAGCCTGTTATTCAGTGCCGGGCTGGCCTGGTATATAACTCGTCCTGTCCGATTCTTACGTGAAGCCACAAACAATTTTGCACAAGGTAAACTGGATACACGAGTCATGCAGAATATGGGTAATCGAAAAGATGAAATCACTGACCTTGCAAAAGATTTCGACTATATGGCCGAGCAGGTACAGCAACTGGTCACAACACAGAAACGTTTATTGAATGATGTCTCACATGAATTACGCTCACCACTTGCACGATTACAGGTTGCCGTAGAAATGAGCCGTCAACAACCACAGAAAACCAGTGAGCTATTACGGCGTATTGAAAAGGAAAGCCAACGACTGGATGAACTGGTCGGTGAGCTATTAACACTCTCACGACTGGAAGCAGGTGTTGACACTAATAATAATGATTATTTTGATCTTAATGGTCTAATTGCTTCGATTACTGATGATGCAAACTTTGAAGCAAAAAGACAAAATAAACGAGTAATTTTTAACAATGACACCGAAATGTTATTCAGTGGCAGTATTGAGTTATTACGCAGAGCGATTGAAAACATCATTCGTAATGCTATTTTCTATACACCTGAATCCAGCCAGGTTGAAATCAAACTGACTCAGATAAATAAATGCGTAATAATTACTGTTTGCGATGGAGGCAATGGCGTTAGTGAAGAAAAACTGGCCGAATTATTTCAGCCCTTTGTTCGTATAAATGACAGCAAGCAGAATGTCAAAATCCCCGGCTATGGTCTAGGGCTGGCCATCGCTCGTCGAGCCGTTGAAATTCACAAGGGCAGTATCAAAGCTTATAACCGTAAAGAAGGCGGGCTTTGTATAGAAGTTAGCTTACCCAGTTAACTATTTTTTATTTTTATTCCAGATGCTATCCGTAGTTGGGGTTGTTGCCTTTTTTTGAGATCTGGATTTTTGAGTGCCGGTTTTATGAGTGCCAGTTTTCTGAGTCTTAGGCTTCTGAGCATGGATTTCCTGAGCATCAGACACCTGAACATCATTTCCCGTTAAACGGATACCATCCTTTCCGATTGTAATAATTCTTTGCTTGTACAAGCTACCGATGGCTTTTTTGAATGCTCCTTTACTCATACCGAATAGTTCTGAAATCAGTTTAGGATCAGACTTATCATGCACGGGCATAAAACCATTTTCATTTTTCAGGCTATTTAAAATAATCAGGGTATTTTTATCACGGGTTTCCTTACCGCCCTGCAGGCTTAGATCTATTTTTCCATCCGGTCGGATACGTTTGATGAAACCATTAATGTACTGGCCAAAGCTTAGACGTTGGTGCACTTCATCTTTATACAACACCCCCCAGTGACTATGATTAATAATGGCTTTAAAACCCAGATCGGTACTATTAGCAATGATTAGATTCACGGCCTGTTGTGGTGTGAAGTCATGGGTTTTTTCATCATCAAGAAATTTATCAATTTTAGAGGAGGCAACAATCCGCCCATCATTCTTATCAATGTATAAATACACGAGATAAGATCGCCCGACTTCCATCGGCCTATGTTGCTCTGCGAAAGGAACCAGGATGTCTTTATCCAGTCCCCAGTCTAAAAAGGCACCAAAATTTGTATTTGCCACCACCTCTAAATAGGCAAATTCACCTACACAAGCTTTCGGAACCTGTGTAGTGGCAACAGGACGATCTTCAGAATCAAGATACAGGAATACCACAACATAATCGCCAACGGATAGATCTTCCGGTGCCAGGCTGCGAGGCAAGAGTACCTGGCCTAGTTCTTCCGCATCCAGGTAAAAACCAAAATCAACGGCTTTTACCACATCAAGTTCATACTCATGGCCAATGGTGATCATTTCAGTCTCAATAACAACATTATTGGGTTTATATTATACAATAAACTGCTTGATATTGATAAAAGCCATATTGATGCCGTCGCTATAATGACCGATACAGATAATAGTGAGCAATCCACGACAACGTATAACGGTAATATTTGTTTTACGATTGAAAAAAACCTAATTCCTTCAAAATTCTGTACGCTCACTTATTCACTATAATAAGCATTAATCACGCAACGAGTATTACAGTTGTTCAACTAATAAAAACTGGTGAGTACTATAGCGATAGAAATTCCCCGCCAGTACCCACCCCAGTCAAATATTAACGTTTTTTACGAACAGTTTTTTTCTTAACAACCTTTTTCCTGGCGACCTTTTTCTTAGTCACTTTTTTCCTGGCGACTTTTTTAGCGGCTGTCTTCTTCGCCACTTTCTTTTTCGTTACTTTTTTCCGTGCAGGTGTTTTCTTAGCAACTTTTTTACCTGTTGTCTTCCCGGCAACTTTTTTCTTTGCTATTTTTTTCCGTACAGGTGTTTGGGCGACTTTCTTCTTCGCGGTCTTCTTGTTTACTGCTTTCTTTTTACTGACTTTTTTACCTGTTGTCTTTTTAGCGATTTTTTTCTTTACTACTTTTTTCTTGCTAATCGTTTTTTTCTTACTGACTTTCTTTGTCTCTGTATTTGCTACTACTTCCATAGCAGGCTCTTTCTTTTTATCTGATTTATTTTTTCGGTTTTTTCTACGCTTATTCTGTTTAGATCCCTTATCAGTTTCCGCTACAGGTTCAATCGCACGGTGTACGGTTGGATTAACGCTGGCTTCACCTACAATATCAAAATCAATCTTGCGGTCATCCAGACTCACTCGTGCAACCTTAATGCGGATACGATCACCCAGGCGATAACTCTTACGAGTACGTTCACCCAACAAACGATGACGTGCAGGCTCGAAGTGGAAGTAATCCTTATCTAAACTGGTAACATGAATTAAACCTTCAACATAGACTTCATCCAGCTCAACAAACAAGCCAAAGCTCGTTACACTGCTAATGGTTCCATCAAAATCTTCACCGATTTTATCCATCATGTGTTCGCATTTAAGCCAGTCCACTGCGTCACGCGTGGCTTCATCCGCACGACGTTCAGTCTGCGAGCAATGATCACCAAAGTTAGCCATCTTCTCATGACTGTATATAAAATCTTTAGCTTTGTTATTTTCAACCAGATGTCGAATGGCTCGGTGAACCAGTAAATCAGGATAACGACGAATCGGTGAAGTGAAATGAGAATAGGCATCAAAAGCCAATCCAAAGTGGCCGACATTATCCGGGCTATAAACTGCCTGGCGTAAACTACGCAACATCACTGTCTGAATTAAATGAACATCGGGACGGTCATGGATCTCATTTAATAATCGTGCATAATCTTCAGCTTTGGGTTTTTCACCACCAGGCAGGTTTAAGCCAAACTCACCAAGAAATTCTCGTAAGGCTTCTAACTTGGCTTCCTTTGGACCTTCATGGATACGATACAAACCGGCTATTTTATTTTTTAATAAAAAATGGGCCGTGGCAACATTGGCCATGATCATAAACTCTTCGATCATGCGATGAGCATCATTTCGGAATAAGGGCACAATCTTTTCTATCTTGCGATCATCACCAAAGACGATTCGTGTTTCAGTGGTATCAAAGTCAATCGCACCACGCTTTTTACGCCGCTTTAACATTACGTCAAATAAGCTGCGTAGATTTTCCAGATGCGGCAGCACTGGTTCATATTCAGTGCGAAGTTCCTGATCACCATCGACCAACATGGCCGCAACTTTGGTATAAGTCAGTCGTGCGTGAGAGTACATAACAGCAGGATAAAACCGGGATTGTTTCAATGCACCACGTTGATCCAGCTGCATATCACAGACCATACATAAACGATCTGTCTTTGGATTTAATGAACACAAACCGTTAGACAGGATCTCTGGCAACATAGGTATTACGCGCTCAGGAAAATATACCGAATTACCTCGGGACAGTGCTTCCTTGTCTAGCGCGCTATTGGGCTGAACATAATGAGATACATCTGCAATCGCGACCAGTAAACGCCAGCCGTCTTTATTAGGTTCACAATACACGGCATCATCAAAGTCACGTGCATCTTCACCATCAATCGTAACAAGTGGCAACTGGCGAATATCTTCACGACCGTCTTTATCGGCTTCTGAAACTTCCGGGGTATAGCCAGCAATTTCATCTTCTACGGCTTCCGGCCAGACCTGAGGAAGATCATGGGAGCGAATGGCAATATCAATTTCCATTCCTGGTGCCATGTGCTCACCAAGGATTTCATCTACCCGACCTATGGGCTGACGGAAACGTGAGGGCTGCTGAGTGATTTCAACCGAAACAATCTGGCCATGTTTGGCATTATTCAGGTTTTCATTGGGAATCAATACATCATGATTAATGCGCTTGTTGTCCGGGGTCAGGGTAGCCACCCCGCCTTCGACAAACAGGCGACCCACCAGATGTGCATGAGCACGTTCCAGTACTTCCACCACAACGGCCTCACGGCGACCGCGTCGGTCTACGCCGGCAACACTAACTACCACTCGGTCGCCATGTATAACACCGTGCATTTCACGGGCAGACATAAACAGATCATCCCCGCCTTCTTCGGGCTGAAGAAAACCAAAACCATCGGGATGACCAATAACTCGACCACGAATCAGGTCCATTTTCCGCACCAGACCATATTCCCGCTTGCGGGTAAAAATTAACTGGCCATCACGTTCCATTGCCCGTAGACGGCGGCGCAGGGCTTCAAACTGTTCTGGCCCCTTAATTCCAAGGGCTGATGCGATCTGATCTCGATTGAGCGGCTGTTCCGCTTTTTCCAGCAGGTCCATAATGAATTCACGACTGGGGATTGGATTATCATATTTCTGAGCCTCACGCCTGGCATGCGGATCATGGTCAGTACTTTTTCTGACTTTGGCTGACTTGCCTGATTTATGTGATTTGCCTGATCTGGCTGGTTTACCTGATTTAGAGGGATTTCTGGATTTTCTGCTCATATAGTTACTCTAGAATTGTATTTGGTTTGCTACGTGACTGGTTTGCTACGCGACTAAGGATAAGATTTATTGCTATCCGCCAATTGACAAGATTGCCTTCAATCGGTAAAGTTCGCGGCCACTGCACCCCTTTGCCGAGGTGGTGAAATTGGTAGACACGCTAGCTTCAGGTGCTAGTGGGGGCAACCCCGTGGAGGTTCAAGTCCTCTCCTCGGCACCATTTAATCCCAGCACGCTAAACCAGCACCATAACAAACCCCCCATATCCTTACAAGATATTGTTTGGCAAGCTGTTTTCTATTGCTTTCTGATTGAAATGGTAGTCCATAAAATAAAAAAAGCCGAACCTTAATAACAGGTCCGGCTTTTTAAACAAGCAATTAATAAAGCTAATTAATTGAAGGGATGGTTCAACACGATAGTCTCGGCACGGTCTGGACCGGTTGAGATAATATCAATGGGCACACCCACAACTTCTTCGATCTTCTTGATATAAGCCTT
>JAPHRJ010000144.1 GCA_026196045.1 Gammaproteobacteria bacterium | reverse complement strand
CCCTCTCAAACCTGCAAAAATATCCCTTCCCTGGTAACGTACGTGAGCTGGAAAATATCCTGGAACGAGCCATGACCCTTTCTGATGGCAAAGTGATTAGCAAGGATGACCTGCAACTGCCCGAAATGGTTGGAGTGAGTTCTGAAGATGAATCCTCTCATAGTGCAGAAAAACTGGCGCTGGATCCGGCCCTGGATAACAAGGAACGTGAAGTCATTATTAAAGCCCTGGAGCAGACTCGTTATAATAAAACGGCGGCCGCTAAATTACTGGGAATAACTTTTCGCGCCTTACGTTATCGGATCAAGAAACTGGGCATAGAATAAAATGGGTATTAGTCATTCCTGTTGACTCACCCGCGTCGCCGTCTCACTGGAAGTATTCCTGCTGGTATCCCTAGTAGTATCTCGGTAGTACGGGTATTATTACCGGCACCAATTCCTGTTATTAACCATACCGTTTACTTAAACGGTGAGACCTGATTTCTTATGAGTCTGCTTTTCTGGATTATTTTATTTAGTCTGCTCGGTGGTGCTCTGAGTGTGCTTGCCGCTTCAGTATTTCTGCTGTTCAATGAATCGATTCGATCACGCCTGTTACCTCACTTTGTCAGTTTTGCCATTGGTGCCTTACTGGGTGCCGCCTTTCTGGCCTTGTTGCCTCATGCCGTGTCCGCAACGGAAGACTTTCATGATCTGGGTCTGACCGTGTTATTAGGTGTGCTGGTGTTCTTTGTACTGGAGAAACTGGTTATCTGGCGTCATTGTCATGCGCATGATTGTGAAGCTCACGGAGAGAATGATGTAAAACAGAGTTCCGGTATGTTGGTGCTGATTGGTGATGGCCTGCATAACTTTGTTGATGGTGTATTGATTGCCTCGGCCTTCCTGACTGATTTCCATCTTGGAGTGGTTACCAGTCTGGCGGTAGCCGCCCATGAGATCCCTCAGGAAGTGGGTGACTTTGCCGTGTTATTACATAGTGGTTTCACTCGCGCCAAAGCCTTTGTGTTTAATATCCTTGCGAGTTTAACTACCATCATCGGTGCAGTGCTGGCTTATTACAGTCTTGAAGATGCAACGAGTGTACTTCCTTATATACTGGCTATTGCGGCTTCGAGCTTCATCTATATCGCTGTTGCTGATCTGATCCCTGGTTTACATCAACGTAGCCGTGCCTCTGAAACCTTACAGCAGGTGGCTTTGATCCTGCTTGGTGTATTAACCATTTATCTGGCCCATTCAACCTTACATTGATTATTTGCACTCTCTGACTTTTAAATACAGGTCATGGATGTAAATGATCTTGCAGGTAATGTAAGATTCAACAATATAAACTAAGCTTAACTATTATAAAGAAGCTCTGATTAGTTCCGTTCGTCCTGAGCCTTGTCGAAGGGTTTAACTGCTAACATTATGTTTTACCGAGTTCCTATTCATGGTTCGACAGGCTCACCACGAACGGCAGAGTTAATCAGAGTTTCCAAAATTTTTACTTTTTGTTTCTGAGTCTCTGCACCAACCGTGCATTTGCAGGAGGGAATATGCCAAATACCAGGTGGTACATGCTAAGTCTAATCGGCAAGGATCGATCTGGTATTGTCGCCCATGTCACCTCGGCCCTCTATGAGGGTGGCTGTAATCTGGGTGAAGCTTCAATGATACGTCTTGGCGGTAACTTCAGTATGATGCTGATGGTGCAATTCAACGGCAATATGCATGCCTTGCATGAAGTCATTGATAATGAGGCCGAGTCATTAGACCTGCATTTGCATATTGATCATATTGAGGGTCGTTTACACGATCATCTGACACCTGATGTCAGGATTACCGTTTATGGCGCAGACCGAGCCGGGATTGTTGCCAAGGTCACCGGCGTACTGGCTGAAGCCGGATTGCATATTCTGGATCTGGAATCGGATGTTGCAGGAACAGCAGAAAAACCCATTTATGTTATGAATATCGAAGGCCATGCGGCAGATGGGATACCGGTTTTACGTTCCGCCCTGGAGATAGTAAAAAAAGAAGGCGTGGATGCAAGTCTGGATGAGATCGATACCTTAATCGGTTAGGGATAGATTAGGCATGGCATTACTGAATATCCTGCAATACCCAGATCCCCTTTTAAAACAGATGGCCGAACCAGTCGAAGCAATTGATAATGAACTGGAGATCTTTATTCGTGATCTGGAAGCCACCATGCGCGCCGGACCGGGTGGGGTTGGGATTGCTGCGCCCCAGGTAGGCATACTCAAACGTATTATTATTGTCGATGTTTCCAGTAAACCAAAAATCAAACAGCATGGGCGACTGGTATTAATTAACCCTGAGATCACCGAATGGGAAGGCATGGCCAAAGGCCGTGAAGGCTGTATGTCGGTTCCAGATTATACGGGTAATGTTATTCGTGCAAAGAACATTAAACTCAGCGCATTGAATGAGCAGGGCGAGCCGTGCGAATATGACATGGAAGGTTTTGAAGCCCGTGCTGTACAACATGAAATTGATCATCTTGATGGTTTATTATTCCTGGATCGACTGGTTAGCCGCCACCATGATTTGTTTCAACGTAAGGTTTATAAATAATTAACTGTTTAGATGATATTCTGGATAACCACTAGTCTTATTCTGTTGATACTTTTCCTGACCTTCATTGGTTTGCGAGCCCGTGTTATTGACTGGGGCAACCCCGTTGTTAATGTAATCGATGGTTTGTTTCGTCTTTACCTGCGTTATTACCACCACTATCAATATGAACCAATAGACTTGCCTGAACATGGTCCTGCTTTACTGGCATCTAATCATATCTCTGGTCTTGATCCTTTTTTAATTCTGGGGGCCTGTAAACGTCCGGTACGTTTTATGATCGCGCGGGAAGAGTATGAACGCTTTGGTCTGAAATGGTTGTTTCGAGCAGTGGGCTGTATTCCGGTGGATAGAAGTGGAAAACCCGATGTCGCTTTTCGTGAAGCACTGGTCGCCTTGCGAGGAGGGGAAGTCATTGGCCTGTTTCCAGAAGGGGCCATTCATACCAGTAATGAACCTCCGAAACGGTTAAAACGAGGTGTGGTGTTTTTGGCCGAACTGGCAGGTGTGGCCGTTTATCCAGTGACGGTTAGTGGAGTTGGTGCCGAAGGGGAAGTGGTTAAAGCGGTTTTTAAACGTGGACAACCAAGGCTGACACCTCATCCTGTAATGAACTGTACGGCGGTAGGCCACGATGCCTGCCTGGAGCAACTGGCCCAACTATTTAGACAATAGGCCTGTCAATGTCCCGTTGTGTTTGCTTTCTTCTGTCCCAGCTTCTATATCCTGTAAGTTCCAAAAAGTTAAATAAATTCAGATAGTAGACGACATATAAGTAAGACAGGGTACCAGCAATTTTTCTCTGAACATTTATAGTAAGGAGATGCAGGATGGAGTGGGGCTTTTTTTTCGAGCATGAATCTTTTGCCTGGATACTAGGCGGGCTAGTGGTCGTTGTCCTGTTGCTGATGTTGATACAGGATTTAACCCAGAAAACCCATGCGATTCGCCATAATTACCCCATCATCGGACGCTTCCGTTATGTCTTCGAAAATCTGGGGGAATATTTTCGTCAGTATTTTATCGCCCAGGATCGAGAAGAACTTCCTTTCAATCGTGCCACCCGTGCCTGGGTGTATCGAACTTCCAAGGGGCTGGGAGGACTGTTAGGATTTGGTTCAACCAATGATCTACGCCAGCCTGGTTCCATTCTGTTTGTTAATGCCTCCTATCCTCTATTAGAAGAAGAATGTGTTGATGTGCCTCCGCTGGTGATCGGTGAACAATGTGAACATCCTTTTCATGCGACTTCCCTGTTTAATATTTCTGGAATGAGTTATGGCGCTATTTCCAGGCCAGCCGTGCGAGCACTATCCAAAGGAGCCAAAGTGGCGGGCATCTGGATGAATACAGGTGAAGGTGGAATGTCGCCTTATCATCAGGAATCAGGTTGTGATCTGATCTACCAAATAGGAACGGCCAAGTATGGGGTGCGTGATGCGGATGGCAACCTGAGTGATACACGACTGCGCGAAGTTAGTCCTCATGTGAAAGCCTTTGAGATCAAGTTGTCTCAGGGAGCCAAACCCGGTCGGGGTGGGGTATTACCAGCGAAAAAAGTGAATGAAGAGATTTCACGTATCCGCGGTATTCCTATGGGTAAGGTCTCCAGCAGCCCAAACCGGCATAAGGAAGTCCACAATGCGGATGATCTATTGGATATGATCAACCGGATTCGTGATGTCACCGGGCGTCCGGTAGGGATTAAATGCGCGATTGGTTCTGAACAATTTATAGAAGATATCTGTGAAGCGGTGCTGCGCCGAGGTGTAGCCGCGGCGCCAGACTTTATTACGGTCGATGGTGGTGAAGGTGGAACAGGGGCATCACCCCAGTTGCTGGCCGATCATGTCAGTCTGCCGATTACTGAGTCATTGCCAATAGTCGTTGATACATTGATGGCCTATGGATTGAAAGAACGGGTACGGGTGATTGCATCGGGAAAAATGGTACATTCGGCCAAAGTTGCCTGGGCACTCTGTGTGGGGGCTGACTTTGTGGTCAGTGCACGAGGGTTTATGTTCGCGTTGGGTTGTGTGCAGTCACTGCAATGTCATAAAGATACCTGTCCGACTGGAATTACAACACATAATAAATGGCGACAACGGGGCCTGGTGGTTGAAGATAAAGCCAAACGTGTAGCCCAGTATGCACACTGGGTTAATCATGAGGTTAATATGCTGGCCCATTCCTGTGGTTTGAGCCATGCCTGTGAATTCCGGCGAGAGCATATCCGCCTGGTGCAATCCCCCGGTAAGAGTCTCCCGCTCAATGAGCTCTACCCCTATCGCGATGTTAAACACGTGGTGTTCGAATCCAAATCCTGAACCAGAACCTGATAGCTATGGAGTAATACGTTTTCTGCACTTGAATCTGGGGAAAACAGCCTTATCTTAAGGGATATAAATATTGTGTTTGATTTGAGTTTAAACAGGGGATAT
>JAPHRJ010000060.1 GCA_026196045.1 Gammaproteobacteria bacterium | reverse complement strand
TTTCGCTATAGCGTGATTTTTTCATTCTTATTCTCCTGGTGAATAGTTTACGCAGGAGAACTCTAAATGGGTATGTTCCTATTTTAGGGGATGGTTACACTCTGAACTAGAGGTAATTAATCAATTTGGCTGAGCAGTATTCCAGTTTTTTTAAGATCAACATTGCCTCTGATTCAATCATTCCATAGGGATCCTTAATTTCAATATTACTCCCTGATAAACTACCCAACCAGACTATTTTATTCGTTACTGTCTCGCCGTACTTTTCAAGTTCAGTCCAATTATGCCGATCCATGATAACAATAATATCAGCCCATCCTAATAGTGCTTCATCTGCAACCACCGAACGATGTTCTGCCAGATCAAGACCAAATTCTTTACTCATCAGAATATGTTTTTCTGGCGAACTACGATTTGATTTTGGATATGTACCCGCAGACTGAATTTTTAATAGCTTATCCTGACTATTTTTTTTTAGATATTGTTCAACAAAAGGGCTTCGATAAATATTACCATAGCATATAACCATGATATGCTTGTGCTTGCCTGAGGTTAGAAGCCGTTTTGATGTGTTCTCAGCTTCAGCAAGGATTGGGCGAAAATGAAAATAACGACGAATCTTATTTATCAGCCTTCCGGGAATATCAAACATCAGGTAATCCTGCTAGCCCAATTCTCAAAACCATTCACCGAAATAAGATTATAAGGTCCCTTAATGATTAACTTCACCCACTTTTTCAACTAGTACAGGGCGTGCATGTAAATAGTGAGTCGCACTCCGCTTCGCCTCAATATCCTTATAAACAAACTCAGCATGTTCAACATCAATATTCATAAGTTTAGCTGCTTCACTAGCAGGAAGATCGTGGTTATGAGCCCATAATGCCAGATCCATCTGCTGGTAGGGTAAGGCAAAATAAAACTCATCCTGACCCTGAGCCATACTGTAAGTATCAGTTGTAGGTTGTGCATTACAGATTTCTTCTGGAAGCCCAAGGTGTCTGGCTAATGCGTAGACCTGGGTTTTATAAAGGTGTGCGATTGGTTTCACATCTGCGGAACCATCACCATTTTTCACAAAAAATCCCTGATCATATTCAAGCCGATTTGGTGTACCTACTACAGCATAGTTCAATCTATCGGCATGAAAATATTCAACCGTCTTTCTAATACGCTGTTTATAATTCGTGGCGGCAACAATTTGTAAATATTCTTTCAAACCCAGGCGCTTCTGTTGTATTTCACCTTCAGGTGACTGTACTACAAGTTGAAAGTGATTAATTTTTCCTTCTTTACCACCTGCAATTACAATCTTACTTTTCCAGTCAGGTTCATATTCAGGAAATGTTGCTTTCATTGCTTCATCACGCCATTGATAACAGCCTATAGCCTCCAGTGTTGGTGCAATATTTTGTGTTATGTACTCTATGCCTAACTGTTTGGCAACAAGTTCACCAAGCGAAACGCTATCTGATGAAGAGTCCTGTTCTGGTAATAATAAGCCGTATACTTTTTTAGGCCCTAATGCTCTGACACATAACGCAGCTGATACGGCACTATCAACACCACCTGAAATAGCGATAATAAGCCCACGTTTTTTTAAATCTTTTTGCAATGCCTGTTTAAGAGAAGCGGTAACTTTTTCGATCTCTTTTTCTGGATCGATATCAAGTGGGTTTGATTTGTTCAGTTCAGATGTGGAAGACATGTCAAATCCTTATTTTAAATTAGTTTGTATTGTGCGTGACTTTTGCCAGGATGGCTCTAACATCCCCGTCATCATTTTTTATTTCACGAAGTTCAGTATAGTTTTTATTTTTGCCCAGTCTTTTTATCATGGGTTCTCCCTGTCCAAGCCCGACTTCAAATGCCAGCCAGCCTCCCTCACGGACATATTCTGGAGCTTCCTTGATTAAACGATTTACAATTTTAATTCCAAAAGGTCCACCATCAAACGCCATGCTGGGTTCAAATTCAATAATTTCTTCAGGCATAGTTTCCAGTTTCCCACTGGATATGTACGGAGGATTACACATTAATAAATCAACCGTATTATAAAACTCATTACTGGAAAATGGTTCGATTAAATCCCCTACTCTAAATGTAACTCTTTCTTCAAGTTCTAAATAAGCAGAGTTTTTCTGTGCCAGTGAAACAGCTTCACCCGATAAATCCGCCGCATACACTTCTGTATTGTCTACATGCTTTGCGATAGCCAGCGCCAAATTGCCTGAGCCTGTGCAAACATCAATCACTCGAACCTTGTCCTGAGTTTCTAGTATTTCATTCACCAGTTTCAGTGCCGCATTACCTAATAACTCTGTTTCCTTGCGCGGGACCAGCGCCTCTATTCCCGCAAGAAAATCTATCCCCATAAACTGCTGACGACCAGTAATATGCGCGAGTGGGGTACCATTTAGTCGTGAATGAATGTATTCATTTAACTTTTCAATCTGTGCTTCAGATAACTCAGGCAAAGTAGTGTTCAGCGCTTGCTCGACGGACATCGGATCCCCAGATGCTAACTGCCACAATGCGGATACAGTCCCAAATGCAGATTCTTCAGGCTTATCTGGTAGCGTTACTAACTGCTTTGCAATTTTTTGCTCAAGCTGACCAAACAGCTCATTATGTTTTGCGTCCACCACTATTGCCCCAATGTTTTCTTACTTATTTTTCCTGTTGCTGTTTTTGGAAGCTCATCAAGGATAATAACCTCCTGAGGTACCATAAAATTCTCAAGCCTGGACATACAGATTTTTCTAATCTTTTTGTCACTTAAATCTGAATCTGTATCGATTGCAACATATGCTCTTATTATTTCACCCAACGTATCGTCAGGAACACCAACGACAGCGGCCTCATTAACTCCATCAATCCCGTGAAGTACATTTTCAACCTCAATTGGGCTTACTTTTTCACCCCTGGTTTTAATAATGTCATCACTGCGACCAATAAAATACAGGAAACCCTCCTCATCCATATTAAACCAGTCATGCGTACATAAAACACGTTCTCCAGGTAATTTCCCCGGTTTCAACATATGATCGGTCATTTCTGGTTGATTCCAGTAACCCAGCATAATATGTGGTCCCCTGACATGCAGGATTCCTGTCTCACCGGGCTTTGCTGGTTTACCCTCCTTGGTCAACAAATAGGTTTCTGTTCCAGGAATGGCTTTCCCAACTGAGCGAGGTCGCTCTTCGAGTAACTCGGGTTCCAGGTAACATACACGTTTACATTCAGTTAGCCCGTACATTTTGTAAATCAGCGCATTTGGAAAAATTTCCCTTAAGCCTTCAATATATTCTGCGGGCAATGCTGCCGCTGTATTAGTTACTCTTGTAATAGATGGAAAACAGATTTTTTTACGACGATGTGCTGCCAACAACATTGAAAAGATGGTTGGGACCCCTGGAAAGGTTGTAATCTCGTGTTCTTCAATCCGTTTGAAGACAACAGCGGGATAGGTAAATGATCTTTCCAGAACAAGGGTGGCGCCCATAGTGATAGTCATTAATAGTTGATACAGGCCATAGTCAAAGGCAAAGGGCAATACATTAAGTAGCACATGCTCCTCGTTCAACCTGAGGTATTCAATCAGACTGCCGATAGCAAACATCATAGATAAGTTTGAGTGCATTACGCCTTTAGGATGACCTGTACTACCGGAGGTGTAAATCAGTGCGGCTAAATCAGAAGGAGTAACATTAATATGTTCTTCAAGGGGACTTGCGGAATCTAATGCATCATTAAAAGAACTAACCTTATCTCCAAATTCATCCTGTAGCAGCTTAATACCCTCACTATCACCACTACAAATAACATGAGTCAGTTCAGGCAGATTAACAAGTGCTGCACTCATTTGCTCCCTGAGATGGGCATCAGACATGAGGATTTTTGCCCCACTATCCTTAATAATATATTCAAGTTTATCTGGCTTCGTCTGCGGGTTAATAACGAGAAACACGCCACCTATTAAAGACACTGCATAAATACTAACAATACACGGCCACGTATTATCCATATAAATGCCAACACGATCCTCTCGTTCAACACCATGCTGCAAAAGTGCACTCGCCATCTTTTTAGCGCTATGCTCTAAATCCTGATAAGTATACGCCTGCCCTTCTACGACAATAGCAGTCCTGCCTGGTGCACGCTGAGCAGATTCGAGCAGGGTTTCACAAAGAAAACGTTGAGGCCTTATTATCATCACATCTATCTCTACTCTTTATCCTGCTCTTGCTATCCCTGTTTTTTCCCAATAAAGGCAACAATATTATCAACAGAATCCAGATTCTCGGGTACCATTTCGTCATCTTCAACACTGACACCAAATTCATCCTCCAGAAAGTAAATTACTTCCAGGATTCCTGTTGAGTCAATAATTCCCTTATCAAGAAAAGAATCACCATCGGCCAGAGCTGAAGGGTCATCTGAGAACAAATAATTTTCTAATATGTACCCACGTACTTTGTCTTTTACGGACATGAACTATCTCCAATAAAATGTTTTTGTTAACTAAAATTCTTTTGGTAGTTTGTAATAAACAAATCGTGCCATACCTGTGTCGTCAGGATGCCAATAAACGCCATATTATCCTTGTAGCCAATGGCTCTACCGCGTTCAATCTTTTTCACCAGTCGAGATACTTTTCCTGCATCAAAATAACCTGCATTATTAATGCTGCTGTCATTCATTAGTTCTTTTATGTACTCTGGTGGGTTCGTTCCAAAAAAGGAAGGAATATCCGGTGCGCGATAAGGTTGTTTATATCGCTGTACGATCGATGGAGGAAGGTATTGTTTCATCGCCTGCTTGAGCAAATACTTTTCATTTAATGCTTTCATTTTTAGCTTGGGATGAATGGAATTCGCAAACTCCATAACTCGATGATCAAGAAAAGGAAATCGTCCTTCGACCGAGTTACTCATTAACATGCGATCACCCTGTGAGCATAGCAGGTAGCCACTCATTAATGATTTCGCTTCAATATATTGTGACTTATTAAACGGTGCCCACTTTGAAATCTGCTGAGGCCAACTTTGGCTAATAGTATCCATTACATCGTCATTCAGCGTGGATTTTAAATCATCAGAGAAAAATTCTTTGCATTTTGCTGTTGTTGTCCAACGAGGTATGTGGGCAAAGTAAGGTAATTCCGGCCGCTCCAGCTCAGCACCAAAAAAGCTCTTCAAATAAACAGCACCCTGTTTTTTAGAAATATCTAAATATGGATATAATTTTTTCAATAAAGCAGGGCGGAAAGTTGAATCCGGGTTGCGTGCCCAGAACTGTCTAATTTTTCCTTCCTTGAAAATATCATAACCACCGAGAACTTCATCTGCTCCTTCTCCGGTTAATACCACTTTATAACCTTCCTTCCTCACCAGTCCTGATAACAGGCTCATTGGCACTGGCGCTGTTCTTAATATAGGTGATTCGGTATGCCATATTGTACTTATGAGGTTATCGGCTATATCCTGATTTGAGCACTGGATCTTGCTATGATCAGCATTAAGATGATCGATCATAGTGCGTTGGTAAACGCTCTCATCCAGCCCTTCTTCATCAAAGCCAATTGAAAAGGTTCGTAATGGTACCCCTCCATGATTATGTATTAGAGACGTAATCACGGATGAATCCAGACCACCTGATAAATAAGCCCCAACAGGAACATCTGAACGCAATCTTATTTGTGTTGCATCCAGTAATAGATCATGCAGCTCTTCCGCCAGTACTTGCTCTGTACCTGTACGATAGTTATCAGGCTCTGCAAACTTCCAGTCCCAATAGTTTTTTTTCGTCAAACTACCATTTTCAACGACAATCATTTGTCCTGGTGAAACTTCATAAATCCCTTCAAACACTGTGTTCGGGCTGACAGGGGACCAGAATGTCATAAGCTGATCTAGCGCTGATGAATTGAGTCGAGGTGAATGACCAAGCGCCGAAATTATCGACTTCACTTCTGAGGCAAATATGAGCTGTTTATTTTTCTCAGTATAAAATAGTGGATTTATACCAATTCTATCCCGAACTAATAATAAACGTTTTTTTCCTGTATCCCATAAGGCAATAGAAAACTGTCCATTCAGGTGTTGAACAAATTCATCACCATACTGTTCATAGAGATGAACGATGACTTCAGTATCCGAATGTGTGTAAAATTTGTGTCCCTGTTTTTTCAGGCTTTCCTGTAATTCAATGTAGTTGAAAATTTCACCATTGAAAACAACCCATATTGATTTGTCTTCATTATGAATAGGTTGTTGTCCGCCTTCGATATCAATAATGCTTAATCGTGCATGTCCAAGACCGATCCCATCCTTAACGTAAAAACCATGTCCATCAGGCCCACGATGATTTATAAATGCAATCATTTTTCTGATCACACTTTCACCTGGATTACGGTCCAGTGCTATGTTTAAAATTCCTGCGATGCCACACATATCAATATCAGAGCTCTGTAAATGATACTAACTATCTAATAATTTCTTTTTTTGTAAAATATCTTTTACTGTCGTAAATGAGAAATCTTTAAGTAACCTTTCCAATCGCTGCTCGCATTTAGACAGGTTGTTATAGTGCCTGAATCTCGACAGCATATTCGTCTTTATCTTGGGTTGATCAGGGTCGACTTCCCATGGGTGCAAATAAAAAATAAAGGCTTCCAGTTCTTTTCTGTTTATTCGACGTAAAGCAAATTTACTGAAAAAATAGGGATACAAGCGAAAGTATCCACCACCTGCTACAGGTAACTTGTAACCCAGCATATCTGCTGTCGACAATGGAAATTCTACTAATGACTTTCCACTAGGAGTCTCAAGTCGATAAGGAAATTTTGGCGAATCAGGAATACCATAACGATCATGATGAACTGGGAAAATACTTGAATCATACTCAAAACCAGCCTCAGCAAGAATATCTAATGCCCATCTTGAGTTATTTGTGATTGAATAGCTGGCAGCTCGGTAACCGGAAACTTTTGTCTGCACCTGATCTTCAAGCAACTTTTTTGCTTTAATCGTTTCTTCTTTAAATACTTCTGGGCTTTGATTATAAATAAGCTGATGACTATAACCATGGCACGCTATTTCATGCCCCGCACTTGCTATACGTCGAACTAACTCAGGATACCTTTCCGCCACCCAACCCAGAACAAAAAAAGTAGCTTTGGTCGAGTTTCTATCAAATACGGACAACACTTTTTCAGTGTTCCGCACAACTCGGCTTTCCATGGTGCTCCAGTCAGTCACACGGACATCTTTTTCAAATGCCGAAACCTGGAAGTAATCTTCAACATCAACGGTCAGGGCATTCATAATCTGGATATTTTTACTTTGCATTATAGTTATTCAGGTTTATCAATTTTAGAAAATAATTGACAGACTTGCTGTATATTGATTTTGCTGAAAATTGTATCTTGAAGAACTATCTGTATTCCGACTGTAATATCGATAGTACATAGCAAAACTGATGTTTTCACGAACCTGCCTTTCTACTCCCAGGCGTCTTTGTGTCAATTCATCCCTTGAATTATCTAAAATCAAATCTTCATGGTTTATACTATAGCCAATATTCAGTTTGGTTCTTGGAATAAACATCCAGAATATATCACCCGTTCCTCCAGAAATATCTTCTATATTCCCAGTCACCCTGAACACCCTTTTTCTCTCATAATACGAAAGCACTAAATCCGTCTTACCATATCGCCTTGCCAGATTTACCGTAAAGTCTTCATTTAGAAACACTTCAGTTCTTGGTAACGGATCAGCGATACCTGTAATACTATCGACTACATTACTTTGGGCCTGATTCGACAACAGTGTACCCGCACTGGTTCTTAGTTCTTCGTTATACGAAACTCCAATGTTCCAGACTCTACCATTTTTATTAATATTGAATGATTTTGTTTTACCAAAAAAACGTTCGCCATAACGAGCTACGACTGTTACTCCATGACCTGGCGCTAATCTAAACCCAGCCTTCCAAATACTTCCCTTTTCTACAAATAGACCAGACAGGTATTCATACTCATTTTTTTCATACCCCCCAGTAAGAAGGAGTTGAATTCTTGGTGTAATCCTGACATTTAGATCAACGAGTTCTTCTTCAAGGCGTGATTCAAGATTATTATCCGGTATTATTTTCTGGCTGTTGTAGGTTATGGCCCAGCCTATTTTTTGATGTGGATTTTGGCTGTGTATATCTACACTTTCTTTCTGCTCAACTGAATCCACATTAGAGGGGTTAGAATATTCATACCATGCTTGTGTGAATCGCAGTTCTCCTACTGCCTGCCTACCAAATTGATACCGTGCATATGGACTAACAGAGAAAAGATCCAGATCGGTACGAGCTGAACTAATCGTAACGTTATCTGCTGGAACTGCAACATCTCTACTAGTGAGAACCTGTGTTCTTCCAGCCGAGGCATCAACATATAAAAGGTCTGGTACAATTTCACTACCCCCTCTTGCATTCAGCATATGAAACGTATCATTATATTGACTTTCATCTAAATAGATGACGTTCTGCATCATATAATCTAATTCAAGATTACTACTTCCACCTTCTCTACTTAGATTAACTCGTGGATTGATTTGTGTAATAAAGTCCTGTTTTTCCTGCCCGGCTGCCGACAAAAAAACATTATCATTATGACTAACGGAAAAATAAAGGGAGGGCTGAAGGTTCCAGTCCGCGGCATTTGATGGCTTAAACGTTCCACCAATAACAAAGACTGTTACAAGCAATGTCCATTTAAGAGAAATGCTAACATTTTTTAAATTCATAAATCACCACTTAGCTTTCAGGTGATCCATATGACCCATATGACCCATAGTAAGAACCGTAATAACTTTTACTGCTTAATTTTTTTGTTTTATTAAGTACCACGCCAATCGCTTTATCTTCATCAAGCAAACTAATTGCTTCCTTTACTGCACTTTTTGGTGTTTTTTCTGCTTCTACAATAACAATAATTTGCCCCATTAATTGCGCAAGAACTGCCGCCTGACTTGCCAACAATAATGGTGGGCTATCAAATAAAATAACCCTGTCGTTATAACGTTGTGATATCTCGGTAGTTAACATTTCCATCCTTTCACTGGCAAGCAGTTCTGTCGACTGACTAAACTGTCTACCTGCGGGCATTACCTTCAGGTTCTCAATATCGGTACTTATTATAATTTCATTAAACCCAACACCTGAGTCATTAAGGTAATCTGTTAAACCGGGGTTATCCTGTATTTTCAAAAACCGACTTAATGAAGGGTTCACTACATCACAATCAACTAATAAAACCGTTGTATCCTTTTCTACTGCAATACTCATAGCCAGGCTTAAAGCTGTGAAAGTCTTCCCTTCACCAGGAAGGCTACTCGTCACCATAACCATATTGCCCTGATCAACGAGTACCGCATTACGTCCAAAGGCATTACGTAATATTGGCCGCTTTAATCCACGAAACTCTTCCGCCTTGACACTCTCCATTGTATCCGGCGTAATCACCCCGTGTTCTTTTAGATAATCCAGATCAATATTTAGCTTCTGAGTATTCTGGCTAGCATCAGCTGTGTCATGTCCATCAACTGTATTTGGCTGAGTTACTGCTGGGCCGCCGGGGGCCGTCTTTTTAAGAAGCTCAACAACCTTTTCTATGCTACTCATATTAGTATTTCCTATGTGAATTGACTAGGAAGCCACATTTAATAAGAGTACAGAAATATAAGCCGCCAATAGTCCTGCTGATGCCATTACATACATTGCAAGATATCTTCTCTCTCGACGCATATCCTGTTCAAAAGGGGTATACGATATTGTCGCTATGACCGGTAACTCTAATTCGTGACGAAGATTATGACGGGTATAAAAAACAGCTTTAATCTGTGAAAGTACAAATGCAACCCCCACACCTGCACCTAGAGCTATAATAAGTACAACAGTGCTTAACAGGAATCGGTTAGGTCCTGATGGAGACAATGGTACAACAGGCGGCTCAATTACTTTAATTTTAACCTGCTCTCCAGTTTGTTCAACTGCTGCACCCATCTTTGCAGATTCTCTTCTTGTCAGCAATGTATCATAGTTTGTTTTATTTACTGTGTAATCTCGGTTTAACGCCTGTAACTCGCCTTCAATTTGCGGCAATGTCTCTATCTGTTTCTGTAACACTTCGACACGTTTTTTATATTCATCCCTTCTAACTTCAATTGCTGCAATATTTGCTTCAACTTCACCCAATGCCAATTTTATCTGCTGATATACTGGGTTCTGACTATTGTTATTATCTAGAGATGAATTTTCCTGCTCAGCCTGTTTCATTTTTTCAAGCTCAGCCAAACTATTCCTGACTTCACTTACATCAGGGTGTTCATCAGTAAAACTTAACAGCAGCCCATCAAGCCTTGTTTGTAACGTCATAATTCTTTGATCAATAGGCGAAAGTATAGTTGAGCCATCCTGGGTCATTATCTGTCGCCGTGAGCTCGTTCCAGACAACTGCCGCATCAGCTCATCACGACGATATTGCTCTTCTCTTAATTCCAGATCAACTTCTTCGAGTCTGGCCTGAGATGTGTTTAATCGTTGATAATAAGTACTTCCCTGTTCTGGCAATGACTTGATATTTTTTTTGCGAAACTCTCGTAGACGATTTTCAGCAACAATCAATTTTGCTTCATAGGCCTTGATTTCCTGATCCAGAAATTTCTGCGCCACAATATTATCCGTTCGGGAACCACTTAATGTACCTTCAACAAATATGTCCAGCATGGCCTGTACAATATTATAGGCTTGTTTGGGGTCATTATTTCTTACGGTTAAAACATACAAGTTCGGTGGTGTTGGTCGTGTAGCCCTGTGAGTACGAAGAGCCTGAATTTCCATATTAGAGCGTATTTTATTTATTATCGCTTCCTTTTCTTCCGGAGTTGTTGCATGGATATCCAGATCCACTTTTCTCGCTACACGCTCTAAGTTTGGTCGATTTAATAACTCTTTTGTCATTAAACCGAACTGTTCACTAACATCCAGTGAATCAACAGACAATCCACGGAGTAATGGCTTTAAAATTGTATCGGTATCTACATACACCTGAGCGCTCGATTCGTACGAATCCGGTACCATCGAAACCACGGCCCAACCTAGTGGACCAACGATCCAGGCAACACCAAGCATGTACCAACGGAAACGCCATATTCCAAATAGGTACTGCAATATCTGTTCAATTGTTTGTTGCATTCAGTTTTTCCAGGTAACCTGCGTAGTAAAATTAAAACCAGGCTTCTGGCACGAATAATATATCACCTGGCTGCAACTGAACGTTAGCCGA
This sequence comes from Gammaproteobacteria bacterium, assembly GCA_026196045.1. Taxonomy (GTDB): domain Bacteria; phylum Pseudomonadota; class Gammaproteobacteria; order UBA6429; family Thiohalophilaceae; genus JAPHRJ01. The sequence continues at coordinate 22,845 of JAPHRJ010000060.1, read as the reverse complement.
AATATCACCCTGATCTAACAAATCCGAGAGGCGAACAGGAATTTTATGTATTTTTCCATTTACGGTTCTGGCAATGCTGGCACGGTTTCCCGCCGCAAACTCCGTTAAACCATTAACTGCAATAATGACATCAAGCACAGTAATGTATTCACGATAGGGAAGTGTTCGAGGAGATCCTACTTCACCAACAACACGGATTTGCTCCGTATACCTTCCAGTAAAATTCGTTACAGTTACCGTTACAACTGGTTTTTTCATGTAACGTTTCAACTTAGTTTCCAGCTCTCTTGCAAGCTGAGTTGGTGTTCTACCACTGGCAACAAGATCTTCAACCAGCGGTGTTGTAATTCGACCATCAGGTCTAACCGGGACTTCCCCACTAAGATCCGTATTCCCCCAGACAAATACCCTTAACATGTCTCCAGCACCAATAATATATTGAGGCGTTTCTTTAATGTCTTCGCTGTTTTCCACATTACCTAAATAGCCAGTACTGCTGCATGCCTGTAGCATTGGTAATAAACACGCAATCAATACAAACTTTAAGATGCTGATTTTTATGTATTTCTTTGTCACGTCAGACCCCTGATACACTATAAATAGTCACTGAATAATATTGTCTAATCAACTTGAGTTTTGTTTATATCAAACAACTTTATATATTTTGTTTATTTAAATTAACGATGTAGTGGTGCGTTGCAGGCAAGGACAATAAGCCTTAACTGGTTAAATTAATTGATATTATACTGCACCTAAAAAATGACACATAGACTACATTTAGTTATAGATAAGTCTGAAACTCTGAATCGGCCATTTTGCCTTTTTTATGAGCAATAATCGCTCTCCCAATCGTATAAATATTAACCAAGCCATAAATAATATCTTTTAAAAACAATATATTATAAATTACAGACGGGTATCCGATTAATTTTGCTCTAACTGCTTAAGGAGCTGGCGAGCCTGATGAAGCTCGGCAAATTCAACTTTTGTATTCAGAATGATGCGTAATTGTTCAATCGCCTGATCTTTTTCTCCCAACTTGCTCAAGCCGACAGCCCGGTGATACTGGATCGTAGGCTCTTCAATTCTGGATAGGGCCTCCGTTAATACCTGAACCCCCTCTTTTATCTTGCCTTGATTAATCATTAACCAGCCAAATGTATCCATGATCGCTATACTCTGAGGTGCCATTTCGTATGCCTGTTTTGCATAGGTCAGAGCCTTCTCTGGCGCTCTATCTGTCAACAATATTGCCAGATTATTCAAAACAACAACATTGCCAGGCTGTTGTGTCAACACCTTCTCATAATGTCGCTCAGCGGCCTGAAGGTTGCCTTGCTGTTGATATAGTGAAGCCAGTGAAACTCGAATACCGCTATGCTCAGGAAATTTACCCAATCCCTTTGTAAGAATAGCCAATGCATCTTTATTGTTACCAGCCTTGCTGTAGGCCTTTCCTAATTTGATAACCAAGCCAGGTTTGGGTTGTATCTTAAAAGCCTGGTGATATGCTTTCTGTGCTAAGACGTATTGCCCGGTTACCATCAGGATATCTCCTTCAAGCCGATATCCTATTTCACGATCTTTATACCTTGACTGTAACTCCTTAGCGAGAGTTAACGCCTCATTATTATTCCCTGTTTGCAGCTCCAGATTTATAAGTATATTTTTAGCCCGCAATGATTCTGACGTCATACTTATAGCTGTTCTTAACAGAGACTTAGCCTTATCAAATTGCTGCTGAGCATATTTAGCTCGAGATAACTCAATATATGCTTCCATTGATTTCGGGTATAACTCAACCAGCCTGGTTAAATTAATATCTGCTTCAGCCGGTTTTTTTATCTGTAATTGTGCACGACCTAACAATAACAGGCTGTCGTATTCATCTGTTTTAATCTCATTCATCTCTTGTGCAATAGCCAGCGCCTTTATACTATCGCTCTTTCTCAGGTAGTACCGCGCCAATATTAAACGTGGCAATAATGCTTTAGAACTGGACTTCCGCGCCCGCTCTAACCACACAATAACCTGATCTTTCTCACCCCGATGTTCTGCAACCTGAGCTAAGCCCAGCATTGCACTTGTTGTTTGCTCATCAATTAATAAGACCTGCTCAAAGAACTTAGCGGCATCTGTTAGATTTCCATCTTCCAGTTCCATACGTCCCAGATAAATATATGCAGGAATATATTTTTGGTTTTGTTTAATCGCACTCTGAAAATAACTTCTGGCAACCGTTCTTTTACCTGCAGTTAATTCAATAATACCAGATAGTGCATATAACTTTGGTTCATCCGGGTTTTGTTCCAGCATTGTTTGTGATAAAGCCCTGGCTTTTTCAAACGATTCAGAGCGTAAATGCGCATAGATCAACATTACATTATGTTGCAATGTATCTTTATCACCCTTTATTGATTCCAGCTCGCCAATAGCCTCCTGCATTAATCCTTGCTGCATATAGACTTTTGCTAATTCAGCTCGTATAGAAATATTATCAGGCTCTGCCTCGACGGCTTTCTTTAGATAATGAAGCTGACTCTCCGCATTCCCAATTGAAGCCGCAGCTTGTCCAGCAAGCATAAGTAACTCGGTATCCTTTTCAGATATACCTTCAATAACCTCCAACGCTTTCCCTGGTTGACTTAGTTTCAACCGAGTCATGCTTAACAGTTTACGCCCCTGTAAATGTGTTGGTACTGCATTCACGAACTTCGTTAGAAAAACATTGGCCTGCTCAAAGTTATATAGCGCATAGTTAGATGCGCCCAATAAAAACAAACTAGGTAAATGGCCGGGCAAATCTTTTTGTAATTCGAGCAATATAGTACTTGTCTGTTCAAATTTCTTCTCCTGGAAATTCAACCATGCCATTAAATATTTTTGGTACGGATGTTTGGGTATGCTTCTTCTTAGCTCAACAAGCTTTTGCTTGGCAATGTCATTTTTCGATTGAAGTATAAGAACAGTAATAAGCCCGGTAATAGCTCTAAATCCCTGCTCTGTTAAATTCTCTGGCAACCTTTCTAATGCCTTAGAGTAAGCCAATTCCGCATCCGTTATTCTTCCTCTGGAATACTCCAACATCCCCCGTATAATGCTAGTTTCAATCTCTTCTGGACTTATTTTCTCCGCCTTATCTAAATATTGCTCTGCTTTCCTATATTCTTTTTTCTGGATGCCCAATTCAGCAAGGCCAATCAATGGTGCAATATAACTAGTATCAAATATAAATGATTCATTAAATAAGGTTTCAGCCTGCTTATAATCTGATTTACCAAGATAGGCCTTTCCTCTTAAATATAGTATCTTTGCTTTTAGCTCTGCAGATTCGGCTCCATCAATTTTTATCTCGGCAAGTATTTTTTTTCTTTTCCCCTGTAATAAATAGGCTTTTCCTAGCAATGGTAGAATTTTATCCTGTTCCACACCCAATAAGCGCGCTCGCGACAATTCTTTCTCTGCGCTGGCTCCATCACCTAAAATGTTGTATATCGATCCGAGCAAATACCTCGACTCAGCAAGTTGTGAATTTTTCTGAAGTTGTTTTTTTAATTTTATAACAGCTTTTTTGTATTTTCCCTGTTTTGCCAGTAACTGCGCCTGATTAAATATTTCTTGATCATCCGGTTTACTTCCGCAACTCGAGATTAATAAAACCAAACACAAAGACAGAACACAGGCAAATAAAAAATTCTTAATTTTCATATCTAATTTACTCACTTAATTTAGACACGCCACCAAGAGAACTTTCTAATGGCACTATTGATTCATTTAAAAATCTTTCTAATTTTTCTCTAGCAACGCTAATATCTACACCCGCTTCAGTTGCCAATACAACAGAAGCAGAATCTACATCTCCTTTTAGAACTCCCCAAATACCTAATAGTTTTGCCATGATGGGCGAACTGGTTTTATTTCCTGACACATAATACCAGCGCCAGATAACTTTACTTTTGCCAGAAAGTGAATTAATCACCACTTCATCAACATTAATATTTTCTTTATTAACATGAACACTATATTTTTCTCTAGATTTAATTATCCAGATCTTATCATCACTAATTTTGTTCAGGCTCGAAATAAGTTCATTGCCCTGTTCCTGCTTCTCATAATAGCTAATATGACAGTACACACTGTCATTCCCAGATTTATATATTCCACTATACATGTTCGATGCAGCAAGAAAATGGGGTTGATAATCATACGTTACATTTGAAATTAACTGCCACTCCTTAAACTGTCCAGGCAATAAAAATTCAGATGTCTCTAAATTATTTTTGGATATAAAATATTGAAGCAATAATGGACCTATACCTATCCCAATTATGATTAACACAGCTCCTTTTACGAATACCGTTTTATCAATAACTTCTTTTGCATGAAACTCATGCATCGTCTCCTTAGATCCCCCTTTATCAAATACTTTGTTTGATAAAAAAATGAAAATGAAAATTCCTATCCCGAATAAAACCCATCCTAATGTGACATGATCCTCTCTAACAAAATAGTGCTGCATGTTTGTTAACTGCCCTGATACAACAACAATAAAAATTCGTGTCATATTTATAATTACAGATAACACTACAGCTGCCATCGTGTATGCAATCATTCCCATTATTCGAAAATGATTAATATAGGAATAGATAACGGCAATTGTTATAGCTGCGACCAATTGGCGCATTCCCGAACAATTCTCTGCTACACGAAATATTCCAACAGGAATATATATGTGCACTCCCTCCCTGTAATTTGAAATACCAACGACTTCAAGCATGCTAGAGACGCCAGTAGCCGTTATTTTTTGCAACCAGCCCTCGTTAATAATCTCCCATACAGGTATTGCACAAACAATCAACATAACGGGAAAGAGAAACTCTCGAAATACCCTGTAGCCAAATAATGTCCACAAACTAAACATAATCAAAACAGGAATCAGTAACTGAACAGCAATTAAAATATCAGCTAATCCTGTTAGAAACCATGTTAAAGAGGTTAAGGATAATAAGCTAAAGCCTATATAACTAGGGTTGACGTCGACCCTACCAAGTAATCTCCATTTACTAACAAAGAGGTATATGCACACCAAGAATAATAATGAACCATGTGTATAAGTCACATTTGACGATGTTATCCACAGTTCATATAGCGTCAAGACTGTCGTCTGATACAACGTAAATATCATGACTATTGTAGTAATGACTGCAAGGGCTGATATGTTTATTACGGAATTACCTGAATTTTCTAGCTGATCCATCAAAGTTTCGTACTCTATTAATTGTATTCTTGTGTACAAACTGTTGCGCAGGATTACTCTAATGCATTAATTATATTTATATATTTAGCCATAACTGATGCGATTTATCCGAACAACTTCACCGACATAGTTTTTTATTTTAGCTTGCATTTTCTTGTTTCATGGAGAGAAACCGCCAATTTGGAGTATTCAATTCCTTTTTTTATCTTAACATAACATCCATTTTACTAACTTAAGTACTATAGCGATTTTTTATTCAAGACTCTAAAATATATTATATATTTAAAACTCAAACAAAAATAACAGGGATTACAATATGCCAACTATGACAAAAGTAATACTACTTAGTCTATTTAGTGGTTTAGGATTAACGAACGTTGCCAACGCCTTCGTCGTGTGGGATGCCCACACAGACGGGGAACTTCACCAATACGGTGTAGTGTACATGGCACAAACCACATGGCAAGAGGCTCATAACTATCTAGCCGCAGGTAATCAGGGCGAAGGCTGGCATCTAGCTACTATCACTTCTGCGGAAGAGCAATCTTTCATGCAAACCAACCTATTACAGTACACAACAGGACACAAATTCTGGCTAGGTGGCTGGCAAGAGCTTAATGCCCTCACTCCTGATTTGGATTGGAATTGGGTTACAAACGAAGCTTGGGACTACACTAACTGGGGACGTATACAGCCTGATGATTACGATGGAAGAGAACAGCGCTGGCTAGCGACAACTGATTTATTGAACTGGCATTGGGACGATCAAACTATAGATATGAATAGCTCAACCCGAATTTCTGGCTTTTTTATTGAGCGCTCGGGTAAATCAGTTCATGTTCCCGAACCCAGTAGTTTTGCACTATTAGGTATTGCTCTCACTGGTTTTGGATTTATGCAGCGCAGAAAGAGCCGCAAGAACGCTTAATTGACTTTCCGAAATAGTACATAAAAAGCCTGATTGCTGTAAAGCACTCGGGCTTTTTTTACTGTCCTAATAAATCTATGCTCGTGTTCCCCTGAAACCTCATCATATCCAGCCTTTCCACCTGTACCAGATAAGACCGATATATTCATGTATCGCTAATTCAGAGTAATAAAGATGCTGCAATGTTGGTCTGAACATTGCTTTCCTAAAATCTCTGGGTAATTGATAATCAGTTGGTGCAGGTATAGGCTTCATATTTTGCTTATGAAAAACACCCATAGATCTTGTCATATGCCCAGCTGACGTCACCAGAAAAAAGGGGACATTATTAATAATAGGCTTCAGATTCTTTGCACTAAAAAATGTATGGGGAGAATTTGATTCACCAGTAATATCTGTTTCTGGTATACCAAGTTCTACTAAAAGCTCACGCATGACATCAACCGCCACAGGCGTACCAGAAATAATGATCTGACAATCAGGACGCTGTTGATAAAGGTGATACGCTTCTAACACACGAAATACAGAGGCACTGTTAGCCTGACTACTCAGCGGCATGAGTTTGTCCTTAGCCGCATACCCTGTAAGAACAACAATATACTTTGCGTCAGGGTAATTCGATGGTGCGGATACCATTGGGTATCGATACTCCAACGGTGAAATGAGAAGTGTGGCAACAGGCCCAGTAGAAAATATAAAAACTATTAAAATACCGGAAAGAATTAGCGTCAAACCCAAACGCCGTTTCATAATGTAAATAGCAACGGCACCCAGGATAATAAAAATAAGCGCCACAGAAGATGGCATAATGAATAGCTGAATAATTGATGCGAGCATATTTTAAAGGTGAATCATGCTTTCTCTGCAAAAAACATTATCTAGAACCTTTACCAAACAGAATAACTTCTACTGTCTGCAATAAGATTAGAAAATCTAGAAATAAGCTCTGGTTCTTTACGTAATAAAGATCATACTGCAATTTTTCTAATGCATCTTTATCTGATGCACCATACGGATAACGTATTTGCGCCCACCCAGTAATACCCGGCTTCACCCGATGTCTTTCACCATAATAAGCAATCTTTTCACTTAAGGTCACCACAAACTCAGGTCTTTCAGGTCGGGGGCCAACAAAACTCATATTACCCCGAATAACGTTAAATATTTGTGGCAATTCATCTAGTCTTGTTTTCCTGATAAAATTACCGACTCGAGTAATTCGTGAATCACCTTTTACAGCCCACTTCGCTTTCCCATCTTTTTCCGCATCTACTCGCATACTACGAAACTTAAAAATCGTATAGGGAACACCATCTTCACCAATGCGAATCTGCCTGAAAACAACGGGTGCTTTCATACCTTCTTCAAACTTAATTGCCAGGATTGTTAGCAACATAAAGGGCCAGGCCACGGCAAGTAAAATCATACCTGATACCAGATCAAAAGCTCTTTTTATCAAGGCCAGGAATGAACTTCGGTTAAACCCATCAGATAGCATGAACCAGCTAGGGTGTATTAAATCAAGACGAATTTTTCCCGTTTCTCGTTCAAAAAAATTTGCCAGGTCAAGAATCTCAATGCCACTCATTTTACAATCAAGCAAATCCTTTACAGGAAAGCCTTTGCGCCTGTCATCAATAGCAAGAACAATTTCATCTACTTCATGAGCAAGACAATAACTTTTTAACGGCATTTTTAATTTAATTATCTGCGAAGGATTAATTAAATCTGTTGTTCCCCGCAAATGAACATAACCCTGAATAAAAAATCCAAACTGATCTGTCTTTCTACGCAACTCGGCTATGGTTGCAGCACTCTTTCCAGTCCCTAATACCAATACTCGTCTTTTAAAAAAACTGGGATCAAGTTTAAAGTAAATTTCCCTTAGTAAAATAATGGCTGTAAATGACAAAATAACAGAAATAATAAGAATTCCTCGCCCCAAAAAGAGATGCGGATAGGAATAAAATATAAATGCCAGAATAATTACACCAAAAAAATATGAAGCGACTAGTCGAAGTAATACCCCAAAAATACCTTCTCGCATCGTTGTTTGATAAAGACCCATAGCAATCATGCATAACAGAATAACAAGGGCAAAAACTCCTGCCCTAACCTCCATGCCAGCTACATTGTCAACGGGACCTTGTTGAAAACCAAAACGAATATAAGTTGCAAAATAAACAGCTGCAAAACTGAACAATACTTCAAGGGCCCCTAATACAACGAGAGGGACTCGAATATAATGTTTAAAAAATCTCAATGTGCTCAATTACTGACTCAGTCTTGTTATTAGTGTGTTATTTACAATATTGTAATAATATTTAGTGAAACCAGCATTACAACCAAATATATATGCTGAAGCGCCTTTTATATCGTCACCTTCTGAAAAATATTAAATCCCAGACTCCATGACCTAAACGATGCCCACGTTGTTCAAATTTTGTTAAGGGACGATAATCTGGCCGCGGCACAAAAGCCTGTTCGCCGGCTGTATTCTCGAACCCTTCTGCAGCCGACAATACCTTCATCATATGCTGAGCATAATTCTCCCAGTCGGTAGCCAGGTGAAACTTTCCGCCAGTTTTCAATTTTTCTCGGACTAAACGCACAAAGTCCGGTTGTACAATGCGGCGCTTGTGGTGACGTTTTTTATGCCAGGGATCGGGAAAAAATAGATAGACGGCATCCAGTGAAGCCTCCGGGATTTGTTGCTTTAGGACTTCCACGGCATCATCACAGCTGACCCGAATATTTTTCAGTCCCTGATTTTCTATTTGCAGCAATAGATTACCAACTCCGGGTCGGTGGACTTCAATTCCCAGGTAATCCTGTTCGGGATGGGCCGCCGCCATTTCCGCCAGCGAGACCCCATTGCCAAAACCAATTTCCAGAATACGGGGCGCGCTACGACCAAATAACACATCTAGATCTATTGCTCCCTGTTCCAGTCGAATTCCGAATTCCGTTAACAGGGTATCCAGCGCACGTTGTTGTCCCCTGGTCAGACGTCCCTCACGGCGCACAAAACTGCGAATACGCCGTTTTAACCCATCAGCTGAATCTGTGGTCATTTAGGTGCTTAGAAAAACGTACCATCAATAGGTGATGAAGCATTAGCATAGAGCTTTCTGGGCATCCGTCCAGCCAGAAAAGCTTCTCGGCCAGCTTCTACCGCTTTTTTCATTGCTGAAGCCATTAATATTGGATTTTGTGCTGCAGCAATTGCCGTATTCATCAGCACACCCTCGCAGCCCAGCTCCATTGCGACAGCCGCATCCGAAGCCGTACCCACACCCGCATCGACCAGGATCGGTACCTTCGCATTTTCCAGGATCATGCGAATATTATAGGGATTGCGAATCCCAAGACCCGAACCAATCGGTGCCGCCAAAGGCATAACAGCCACACAGCCCATTTCTTCGAGGCGCTTGGCGATGATTGGATCGTCATTGGTATAAACCATAACCTTGAAATTATCCTTAATCAGAATTTCAGCGGCCTTCAGGGTTTCGGTAATATCAGGAAACAGGGTTTTCTCATCACCAAGAACCTCGAGCTTAACCAGGTCATGTCCATCCAGTAATTCCCTTGCCAGGCGACAGGTACGTACCGCATCGTCAGCGGTATAGCAGCCCGCCGTGTTAGGCAAAATAGTGTATTTTTCGGGTGGTACTACTTCCAGTAAATTAGGCTCATTTGGATTCTGACCAATATTGCTGCGGCGCACCGCTACGGTCACGATTTCAGCACCACTGGCTTCAATGGCCAGACGGGTCTCTTCCATATCTTTATATTTCCCAGTCCCAACCAGAAGCCGAGAGGAGTAATCATCTCCAGCAATCGTTAATGGAGTATCTTTTATAGTTGGATTTGTCATCAAGATTCCTGATGTTTTGATTTATTTATGTATTTTAAATAGCGGATATAGGTCGGAATTATACACAGACTGGCACAGATTAACCTCCACCAACCGCATGAACGATTTCAACTTTATCACCCGCATCAAAAACATAAGCGTCATAACCGCTGCGTGGGACGATTTCCAGATTTACTTCCATCGCCACTCGCTTACCCGTTAGCCCCATCTGTTCAACCAGTCCAGCCGCTGTCATGCCCTCAGTAATATCCTGTGGCTGACCATTTATATGAATTTTCATCACGCGTACACCATAATCGAAAAACACCATTATAGCGCAGAAGCATCAATATGACTTAGAGGAAGAAACAGGTAAACTTTGAACAAATTAGCGGGTGTAGTTCAATGGTAGAACTCCAGCTTCCCAAGCTGACTACGAGGGTTCGATTCCCTTCACCCGCTCCAAATCCAGTTTAGTTGATGCCGGTTCAGTTTAAATTACAGATAACCACGCCCAGACCATACAATCTGGCACAGGATACCCATCGGTCATCTAAGTGATTAATTTACAAACCTTTCCGCAAACATTCCCTCTAGGCTACAATTGACCAGCCTACATACATAACCCACTAACAAGCAGGGATAGAAAAAATATGATACGTCCTGGCCTGAAGATACTCCTGGCGCTGATTTTGATTCTGGTCATTACGGCTATTAGCCTTCCTTTTATTATCGATCCAAATGACTACAAAGACGAAATCACGCAACAGGTCAAACAGCACACCGGACGCACCCTGCACATCCCTGGTGAAATCAAACTCTCTCTCTTCCCCTGGCTGGGACTGCAACTGGGTGAAGTTAAACTGGAAAATGCATCCGGCTTCCAGCCCGCTCACTTTGCTCAGATATCAGAAGTCGATGTCCGTGTTCAATTCTGGCCTCTATTCAAAGGCAATATCCAGATTGGTCAGGTCGTACTCCAGGGTCTGATCTTGAACCTTCAACGTAATGCGGATGGACATACCAACTGGGATGATCTGACCAAACAGGCACCCACCGATGCAGTCGATTCAAAAGTACCTGCACCAGAAAAACCTGAAGCCACGCCGAAATCTGCCCCAGCAACATCAACCGAACCGCCTCTTGCTGCGTTAGCGGCACTTTCCATTGAAGGCGTTCGCGTCGAGAATGCCAATGTTCACTGGATCGATAAAACAACCAATCAGGACATTCGTATTGAAAATATTCAACTGACATTAGGAGCCGTTTCTCTAACAGAGAAAATTCCACTGGAACTCAGTTTTGCATTTAATAGTGTAGAGCCCGCGATCCAAAGCCAGTTACATCTCAGCACCAATATCCAGCTGGATCTTGAAAAACAGATTTATACCCTAAGCCAGCTTGTACTGACGCCAGATATTCGTACCGAGATCGTGCCGGGTACGGTCGTTAAAGGAAAGCTGAGTATCGATAATCTCAACGCTGATCTCAGTACACAAAAAATGACGATGTCTGGTATTAACAGTAATTTCAATTATCAGTTGAAAGAACCGGTTATTGCTGGCCAGTTAACACTGGCAACGAATGTGTTCATGGATTTAAACAAACAACAATTCGCATTAAATAAACTTACCCTCCAAAATACAGTTACCTCGGATCTGATACCCGGAGGAAAAAATCAGGTACAGGTTAATAGTGCAAAAATTAAACTCGATCTTGCTAAAGAAAAACTCAATACAGAAAACCTGAATATCGAAACTTATAATATTAAATTACAATCTCGGCTACGAGTTAACCAACTTTTGAGCAAACCTCATTACCTTGTCAGTCTGGAATCCAATGAATTCAATTTAAATGAACTATTAAATCAGCTAAAGCTCAGTCAAGCCCTGCCACCTATGGCTGATAAAACAGCCTTAAATAAAGTAAAGCTGGGTGCACGTATTATCGGCTCTATGGATGAAGTCTTGCTAAAACCCATGATCCTTCAAATCGATCAAAGTAATCTTCAGGGATATGCCAGCATTAAAAATTTCAAACAACCAGAGATACGCTATCAACTGGTACTCAATGACATTGATGTAGATCGTTACCTGCCTCCACCCAGTAAAGACAAACCTGAAAACAAACAGAATAAAAACACACCCACACCGATAACGAACACCTCAAATAACACAGACAGCACTAAAAGAATTGCCACACCAGCAACCGCCGCTGCCAGCGCCGCCTCTACCTTGCCCACTGAACTTTTGCGTTCACTAAATATTGATGGCCTGTTAAAAGTTGGCAACATAAAAGTGATGAATCTAAAAGCCAGCGATATCCAACTGGGGACACAGGCTAAACAGGGTCAATTAAAACTCAATCCCATTAAAGCCAATCTTTATCAGGGTAGTTTCACAGGTAACGCTGGACTTGACGTACGCAAAGACACGCCCATCCTGACTGCAACGGAAACACTTAAGGGTATTCAGATTGGGCCTTTACTTAAAGACTTCATGGGCGATGACATGGTTCGAGGTCAGGCTGATCTCAGTGCCAATATTCGTGCACACAGTATTGATCCTGTTGAGATCAGACAAACACTCAACGGCACAACTCGATTTAAAATTACCGATGGCGAAATTAAAGATATTGATATTGAACAAATTGACAAAAATTTGAATGAGATCGATAACGATATCAAAGCCATTTTTTCCAACCTTAAAAATTTATCGGAAGTTGAAAAACAACTGAATCGTATTAAAGCAAAATGGAAAGCCGTTGCGGGTGAGAGCACCGGTAAGAGTACCTACTTTTCACGCATGTCTGGCTCTGCCAATATAAAAAATGGGCTTGTTCGTAACCAGGATTTACGTACCGACTTTCCCTATGGTCGAGCCAGAGGTGAAGGACAGATCAATCTTGTTAATGAAACAATGGACTACACCGCTTTTGTTAAACTCACATCAAAAGTGAAAGTCAAAGAGGGCAAAACCTATGAACAACTGGATCGTATTCCTCTTAAAATATATTTACAGGGTCCCTTCTCCGGCCTGGTTCCCAGACCTGATTTTAGCGGTTACATTAAAGAAGCAGGTAAACATGAGCTCAAGCAGGTCGAAGCGCGTTTAAAAAACAAAGCCAAAGCGAAAATAGCTGAAGAAAAACAAAAGGCCAGGGAAAAGCTGGAACAGGAAAAGAAAGCTCTGGAGGAAAAAACCAAACAGCAGCTGGAAGACAAGGCCAGGGATGCATTAAAGAAATTATTCAAGTTCTAGTCACACCTTCGTGGTGAGCCCTTCGACAGGCTCAGGGCGAACGGTAATTTATAAACGACCCCGCAGCAAGCCACGGGGTATTCGTTGTAGGTTTGCCTTCAGGCGAACATGTACGGCCCACCTGTGCCCGAAGGGTAGAAGCCGTACCTACAAGTTTTCGCTGCAAGCAACGGGGGATTAGGCCCAGAGAGATTAAATGAAACAACCAGTTTGTTCTGAACTCACAGATAGATGAAGGCAAACAAAAGTACCGTTCGTCCTGAGTCCTGTCCTGAGCTAGCCGAAGGGGGTGTCGAAGGATGAACAACAGAAACGCCAAATCTAATGAGCACACTGGATTCACCCTTCGTCAGGACGAACGGTAACTTTATCAACATTTAATGGATCTGCTTCAATCATGCGTCAAAATAAGCTTTTTGCACAGCAGTTACTCGAATGGTTCGACCAGCATGGCCGACATGATCTGCCCTGGCAACATCCCCGCAGCCTGTATCGGGTCTGGCTGTCTGAAATTATGTTACAGCAAACCCAGGTCAAAACAGCGACACCTTACTTCGAACGCTTTGTCGAACATTTCCCCAGCATTTCCCATCTGGCCAAGGCAAGCGAGGACGAAGTACTGCATCTCTGGAGTGGCCTTGGCTACTATGCACGCGCTCGTAATCTGCATAAAGCCGCACAGATTATTCAGGCTGACCATAATGGTCAATTCCCACAGGAATATGAACAGGTGCTATCCCTGCCCGGGATTGGCCGCTCCACCGCCGGAGCCATTCTGGCGCAGGCAGTGGGTCAGCGCCACGCCATACTCGACGGCAACGTTAAACGGGTACTCACCCGCCTGAACGCGATTGAAGGCTGGACTGGCCTGAAAGCCATTGAAAACCAGCTGTGGGCCTTATCAGAGGCCATGACACCGAGTCAGCGCGTGGCAGACTATACCCAGGCGATCATGGATCTGGGGGCGACTGTATGTAAACGTAGTAAGCCACGGTGTTCACATTGCCCGCATAGTAGCCACTGCATTGCCTTCCGTGAGGGAGATCCTGGCCAATATCCCACATCCAAACCCCGCAAAACCCTGCCAGTAAAACAGACCTGCATGTTGCTCCTTAGAAATACACAGGGCCATATCCTGTTACATAAACGCCCTCCAAGTGGCATCTGGGGTGGGCTCTGGAGCCTGCCAGAAGTTCAGGATCAAACTGACCTACGCAACTACTGTCAGCACCAGTTTGGTCTGGATATTCAGCAAATTGAACACAACACCGTTCTACGCCACACCTTCAGTCATTATCATCTGGAGATCACGCCTGTTACTGCACAAGCTAAATCCCGCACAGATGCTGTCATGGAATCCGCAGATGGACTCTGGTATAACATCCAGCAACCGGACAACTGCGGCCTGCCCGCACCCGTCAAACACTTACTGGCAATGTATGCCTGACATATTCCATTAAATCCTGAATCGTATTAACAGGGGAGAAACACAATGAGCCGCACGGTGAACTGCGTAAAATTAGGTAAAGAACTGGAAGGGCTGGAGCGCCCTACATACCCTGGCGATCTGGGGCAACGAATATTCGAAAATGTCTCTAAAGAAGCCTGGCAACTGTGGCTCGGGCAACAAACTATTCTCATCAATGAAAACCGCCTGAGCCCGATTGATCCCAAACATCGTGCCTTTCTGGAAGGAGAAATGGAAAAATTCTTCTTTGGTGAGTCTTAAAATTGCCCACTTTACTTGACGTGTGCCCCCTAAATCACGTTAAATACGCCGCTCCTACGGAAGGGACGAGTATCGAGGGACAAGGAACGAGGAAAATCTTCAGATTCCTTAAATTAGTGAAATAAGAGTAGTAGCACGTATTATTTATTACTCGTCACTCGCCCCTCGTCACTGTAATAAATGGCCGGATAGCTCAGTCGGTAGAGCAGAGGATTGAAAATCCTCGTGTCGGTGGTTCGATTCCACCTCCGGCCACCATCTTTCTAACTAACAGCCACCACCTGATAATGTCTTGATTTCATTTTTGAGTCAGCCCTATACTCAATATGAAAATTAATATCACTGGCAGGATGTTCCTGTGACGTCTACAAAACCTCATCACTGTGTTGAACTACTCTGCGCCAATGGCTGCCAGTCTGTCCGCGATTATATTCGACGCCTGGAAAATGGAGAGCCTGTGCCCCACACCGAAACTTTGAATGAGGATGAGAAACAGACGGTTCTTTCTGAATTAAAAGCCATCATGGCCGTATACGACAACAATAATTCCTAACACCAAAAACTTTACCCTTTCTCTCGATCCCCCTATCATGCCTAAATATAGAACAGCTCAATGACTGTTTTCGATAACAACACAACCATGAAAAACCATCAGACACTTATATGAAAGGTATTATCCTTGCCGGTGGCTCCGGTACCCGGCTCTATCCACTCACTCGCGCTGTCAGCAAACAGCTCATGCCGGTGTATGACAAACCCATGATTTATTACCCGCTGTCGACACTAATGCTGGCGGGTATTCGGGAAATATTGATCATTTCCACAGCAGAAGATTTGCCCTTATTCCAGCGCCTGTTTGGTGATGGTAGCCAGTTTGGCCTGGAACTCAGCTATGCTGAACAACCCAAACCCGAAGGTCTTGCTCAGGCCTTTATCATCGGTCGTGATTTTGTCGGAAACTCCAGTTGCAGTCTGGTACTTGGTGATAATATTTTCTACGGACATGGCCTGGTCGAAAACCTGCATAATGCTGTTCAGCGCGATACTGGAGCCAGCGTATTTGCCTATCGCGTACAGGATCCCGAACGCTATGGTGTCGTTGATTTTGATAAGGATGGTAAAGCCATCTCTATCGAAGAAAAACCAGAGCAACCACGCTCCCGCTATGCCGTCACTGGCCTGTATTTTTATGATAATCAGGTTCTGGACATTGCCGCCAATCTTCAGCCTTCACCCCGTGGTGAGCTGGAAATAACCGATGTCAACAAACATTACCTTGAAAATGGAAGCCTGAATGTTGAGATATTAGGCCGTGGTACCGCCTGGCTGGATACCGGAACCCATGAATCCCTGTTGCAAGCCGCCACTTTTATCGAAACCATCGAACAACGTCAGGGGCTAAAAATTGCCTGTCTTGAAGAAATTGCTTACCGGATGAATTATATTTCTGCCACCCAACTCGAAACACTGGCAGGACCATTAAGCAAAAATGGATATGGTCAATATTTACTCGACATACTTAAAGAAGATAATTAACTACAATGAAAATCACACCGACAAAAATCCCAGATGTACTACTTATTGAGCCTGATGTCTTTGGTGATCAGCGTGGTTTTTTTATGGAAACCTGGCATGCACAAAAATATGCAGATGCCGGGCTGGATGTTAACTTTGTCCAGGATAATCAATCACGCTCAAAAAAAGGGATCTTACGCGGACTACATTATCAACTTGAACAGCCACAGGGAAAACTGGTACGCGTTTCTGCAGGCTCCATTTTTGATGTTGCGGTTGATATTCGCAAAGGCTCTCCTACTTTTGGTCAATGGGTTGGCATGGAGCTCAGTGGTGAAAACTTCAGGCAATTGTACATCCCACAGGGGTTTGCCCACGGCTTCTGTGTATTAAGTGAATATGCCGATTTCCTTTATAAATGCACCGATTTTTATGCCCCCGAGTATGAGCATGGTATTCGCTGGGATGATCCAGCCATTGGTATCCAGTGGCCCGGCGATAATTTTCAGGTATCGGAAAAAGATGCCCAGGCCACGTTACTGAATGATATGGGCGAGCTTTTACCCATATATAAAGGTGCCTGATGAAAATCCTGGTTACCGGTGCTAACGGTCAGCTTGGTCGTGAAACTGTTTTAATACTAAGAGCAAGTTCGCATGATGTGGTTGCCCTGACCCGCCAGGAACTGGACCTCTCAAAGACTGATCAAATCGCAGAATGCATCGCCTCACACCGGGCAGACTGGGTCATCAATTGTGCCGCCTATACTCAGGTGGATAAAGCTGAAAGTGAACCCGAACTCGCTTCTCTGGTAAACCGCGATGCCGCACAAGCCGTTGCTGAAGGTGTGCATAGTTATGGTGGCAAACTGCTCCATGTTTCAACTGACTATGTTTTTGATGGCACGCAATCCCATGCCTATAGTGAAAGTGATACTACCCACCCGCTCGGTATTTATGGAAAGACCAAGCTTGAAGGTGAGCAAGCCACTCTTAAACTGATGCCCGATGCCATCATTTTACGCACCGCCTGGGTTTACGGCATCCATGGCCACAATTTTGTCAAAACTATTCTGAGGCTTATTGCTGAGCGGGATGAATTATCGGTTGTTGACGACCAGATCGGCACCCCCTCCTGGACGGCGGATATCGCCCAGGCCATGCTGGCGCTCATCGAAAAAGAGGCAAAAGGAATCTTCCACTTTACCGATGAAGGTGTAACTTCGTGGTTCGACTTCGCCGTCGCCATTCGAGAAACAGGAAAGAATCAGGGGTTCCCGATCAAAGCTGCAAAAATTTGCCCCATTCCATCAAAGAATTACCCAACGCCAGCCCCTCGACCCGCCTTTACTGTACTCAGCAAGGAAAAAATACGCGGTATATTAGGGTATGATATCCCCCATTGGCAGGACAGCCTCCAGAGCATGCTGAAAAAATTGAAGGACTCAACACTGATTTAAAATACCCTTCGGCAAGCCTGCCGTGAGCTTGACGAACGGGTTAGGACGAGTGGTGTTATTTTATCATTCCATTCTTCGACAGTTCTGTCGTGAGCGCTATCGGCTGGCTATTATTTCATATCCGTTCGCCCTGATCCGTTCGTCAAGCTCACGGCAGGCTTGTCGAAGGATGAATAAACAACACCGTTCGTCCTGAGCCCGTCGAAGGATGAACAACTAAAAACCAATTTACACCGAAATACTGAAAACAGACATATATGAAAACATTATTGATTACTGGGGGAGCTGGCTTTATTGGCTCCAACTTCGCCCATTACTGGATACAGAACCACCCAGAAGACCGAATTATTAACCTCGATGCACTGACCTATGCGGGCAACCTGGAAAACCTGGCCGGAATTGAAGAATCGGAAACATACCGCTTCGTTCATGGCGATATCTGCGATGCGACCCTGATTGAAAAGCTGTTTACAGAAGAAAAAATTGACCACGTGGTTCACTTTGCCGCCGAATCCCATGTCGATCGTTCCATTACTGGCCCAGAAGCTTTTATAAAAACCAATGTCCACGGCACCTTTAACCTGCTGGAAACCGCGCGAAAAACATGGGCAAATGACGCCAACTGCCGCTTTCTTCATGTATCAACCGATGAAGTCTATGGTTCATTAGGCGACAACGACCCTGCTTTCACCGAAACCACCCCATTTGCACCTAATAGCCCTTACTCAGCATCGAAGGCTTCTTCGGATCACCTGGTTCGAGCTTATTTCCATACCTATAACCTGCCTGTTTTAACTACCAATTGCTCAAACAACTATGGACCTTATCAATTTCCGGAAAAACTGATCCCGCTCGTTTTTATTAATGCGCTGGAAGGAAAGCCCCTGCCCATCTACGGGGATGGCCAATATATCCGCGACTGGCTCCATGTTGAAGATCACTGCCGAGGGATTGATGCCGTCCTGCAACAGGGCCGGTTGGGGGAAACCTATAATATTGGTGGCTGTAATGAATGGGCCAACATCGATATTGTCAAATTGATATGCAAACGCCTCGATGAATTACGGCCGGGTAATAACCCCAAAGCTGAACTGATTACCTATGTCACAGACCGCCCCGGCCATGATAGACGTTACGCTATTAATGCCGGTAAAATAATGACCGAACTCGGCTGGTCCCCCCAATACACCTTTGAAACCGGTATAGAACACACTCTGAACTGGTATCTGGAAAATCAGGGCTGGTGGGAACGAATCCGAGATGGGGAATACCGCAAGTATATAAAACAACAATATCAAGATCTTAAGTAAGAACTGATAAAGGACCAGCCTCTATACTATGTATTAAGCCATAAATAACTATTACTAAAATTCGTATATATTTAACCACCCTCAGCTAATTAATAATTTAATAATTAAAATGTACGCACAGCTGAGTAATAAAATCTGGAGTTATATTTAAATGAAAAAAGCACTGATTACCGGTGTCACCGGACAGGATGGTGCCTACCTTTCTGAATTTCTGTTAAAAAAAGGCTATGAAGTCCACGGCGTTAAACGTCGTACTTCACTATTCAATACCGATCGTATTGACCACCTGTATCAGGATCCCCATGAACAGGGGCGCAAATTTATCCTCCATCATGGCGATATGACTGATTCAAGCAGCTTGCTGCATATTATGGAAAAGGTTCAGCCAGATGAAGTCTATAATTTGGCAGCCCAGTCTCATGTGGCGGTCTCATTTGAAGAACCAGAATACACCGCTAACTCCGATGCTCTGGGTACGCTGCGTATGCTGGAAGCCATTCGAACATTACACCTGGAAAATAAAACCCGCTTTTATCAGGCTTCGACTTCAGAATTATTTGGTAAGGTTCAGGAGATCCCCCAAAAGGAAACCACGCCTTTTTATCCGCGCAGTCCTTATGCTGCCGCTAAAATGTACGCCTACTGGATAACGGTCAATTATCGTGAAGCCTACAACATGTATGCCTGTAACGGCATCCTGTTTAACCATGAATCCCCTTTGCGCGGAGAGACTTTCGTAACCCGTAAAATTACCCGTGTATTATCACGCATTGTACTTGGCCTCGAAGACTGTCTCTATCTGGGTAATATGGATGCCAAACGCGACTGGGGTCATGCAAAAGACTATGTCGAAATGCAATGGCTAATGCTGCAACAGGACTCGGCCGAAGACTTTGTAATCGCAACTGGCAAACAATTCTCTGTGCGTGATTTTGTTAACGCGGCAGCGAAAGAATTAGGTATCACATTAAGCTGGAAAGGAAAAGGCGTTGATGAAACCGGTACCGTTGAAGATGCCGGTGACACAGGACTGAAAAAAGGCAGTGTAATAGTGCGAGTCGATGCTCGTTACTTCCGACCAACAGAAGTCGAAACTTTATTAGGTGATCCCAGCAAAGCAAAAACCAAACTGGGTTGGGTACCAAAAATCTCTTTTGAAGAACTGGTTGCCGAAATGGTACAGCATGATATGAATCTCGCCAAACGTGATGAACTGTGTCGTCAAGAAGGCTTTAAGACCTTTAAATATAGTGAATAAATCAAACAAAATTTAATCATGGATAAAAACGCAAAAATCTATGTCGCAGGACATCGCGGCCTGGTGGGTTCAGCTCTAATACGCCGCCTGACACAAGGCGGCTATAGCAACCTGATCACACGCACACATGCAGAACTTGATTTACTGGATCAAAAAGCTGTA
Source organism: Gammaproteobacteria bacterium (assembly GCA_026196045.1). Lineage (GTDB taxonomy): Bacteria > Pseudomonadota > Gammaproteobacteria > UBA6429 > Thiohalophilaceae > JAPHRJ01. The sequence goes on along the minus strand of JAPHRJ010000060.1, from coordinate 2,108 downwards.
CATCAATTCATGCATAATGAAAAACCAGATTATACTTTTCTAGCGGCCGCAAAGGTTGGCGGTATTCATGCTAACAACGAATTACGTGCTGACTTTATTTACATGAATATGGTCATTGAAACCAATGTTGTGCATGCCGCTTATGAAGCCGGTGTGGGCGGTTTAATGTTTCTGGGTTCCAGTTGTATTTACCCGCGTGAATGCCCACAGCCAATGAAGGAAGAACACCTTCTCACTGGCCCATTGGAACAAACCAATGAACCCTATGCTATCGCCAAGATCGCCGGAATTAAACTCTGCGAATCATTTAATCGACAATATGGCACTAAATATATTTCAGTTATGCCGACTAATCTGTACGGTCCAAACGATAACTTTGACCTGCAATCTAGTCATGTCTTACCTGCATTAATGCGCAAAATTCATGAAGCGAAGGTTAATAATGATGCGACTGTTCCAGTATGGGGAACCGGTAATCCAATGCGTGAATTCCTGCATGTTGATGACATGGCTGATGCCTGTGTCTTCCTGATGGAAAAAGGGATTGCAGATGGTATCTATAATATCGGAACCGGAACAGACGTCACCATACGCGAAGCCGCAGAAACAATCAAAAGTGTGGTTGGCTTTGAAGGTGAGTTTAGTTTTGATACCAGCATGCCAGATGGCACCTTGCGTAAATTACTCGATGTCAGTCGTATGACCGAGTTGGGCTGGAAAGCAAATTATTCACTTAAAGATGGACTGCAACAAACGTATCAGTGGTATATGGAAAACATTACTTAGTTCACTCTTCGACAGGGCTCAGAGCGAACGGATAATTAAGTGAAACAACACCATTCGTCCTGAACTTTGGAAAGAATTGTAGGTACGCCTTTCACCCTGCGGGCACCATGAGGCGTACTTTAAGCTATATCGAATATTTTGTACGCCTGGCAGGACAGGCCTGTCAAATGTTCAATGATAATATAAAAGGCTGAGCGGTATAGAATTGTCTGCAAGACTAATAGTCAGGTTTGTAATTAATTTGAGTATTATTAAAAAGGAACACACTCAAAATGCCAACAATACTCAGAATAGGAGCTTATCGATTTTATTTTTACAGTAATGAAAAAGGAGAGCCTGCACATATACATGTGCAACGTGAAAAACTACTCGCAAAATTCTGGTTGAATCCTGTCAGCCTGGCGGGTTCAAAACGATTTGCCTCTCATGAGTTACGAACTATACAGAAGCATGTAGAGGATAATAGAGAACAATTTCTGGAGGCCTGGAATGAGCACATTGGCAGTTGAAATACACCCTTTGGCACAAGACGTTCATTTTACTGATGACGATATCATTGTATCACTTGTTGATGGTCGCAAACTGACGGTACCATTACTCTGGTTTCCTCGGTTAGCTAATGCCAGTAAAGAGCAACTGGAAGACTTTGAGATCCTTGGTGACGGAGAAGGCATCCATTGGCCTCAAATTGATGAAGATATCAGCGTGGCAGGATTATTGAGCGGCGCACAATAAAACAACCCGTTCGTCCTGAGCCGTTCGTCAGGCTCACGGCAGGCTTGTCGAAGGATGAACATAAAAACAAATTTATAAAATAGCACTCAGGGAATATAAAAAATGAATGTAGTAATGATTGGCTCAGGTTATGTTGGTTTAGTTTCAGGAGCATGCTTTGCAGAGTTTGGTGCCAACGTCACCTGTGTCGATGTTGATCAAACTAAAATTGATAAACTCAATACTGGTGGCATCCCAATATACGAACCCGGCCTTGATGATCTGGTTAAACGTAACGCTGATTCAGGGCGATTAAAATTTTCCACCGAGCTTGGAACCAATGTTTCTGACGCTGACCTGGTATTTATTGCAGTTGGCACACCCACCCGTCGTGGTGATGGCCATGCCGATCTCAGTTATGTCTACACTGCAGCAAAAGAAATTGCCAGCCACCTAAATGGCTATACCGTCATTGTCGATAAATCGACTGTGCCTGTTGGCACAGCTCGCCAGGTCAAACGTATTATTGAAGACGCCAATCCCAATGCCGACTTTGATGTGGCTTCCAACCCGGAATTTCTGCGCGAAGGTGCCGCCATTGGCGACTT
>JAPHRJ010000073.1 GCA_026196045.1 Gammaproteobacteria bacterium | reverse complement strand
CCAGCTACGTCAGGCTGAAGTTAAAGCCAGAACAGCACGCAAATCCTGATGACAATATTCAACTGGTGCAGGAATGCCGGTTTCTGAATTCGACATTATTAAACAGTATTTTGATCGTCAGCATCCTCAACGAGAAGGTATCTCGTTGGGAATTGGTGATGATGCGGCACTCATAAAATCTCATGCTGGCCAGACACTGGCTATTTCTATCGATACCTTGAATGAAGGTATCCACTTCCCCGTTAACACATCAGCTGAAGACATTGCCTATAAGGCACTAGTCGTTAATCTCAGTGACATGGCAGCGATGGGAGCCACACCAGTCTGGTTTACCCTGGCACTGAGTTTGCCTGAACCTTCAACAAACTGGCTGGAAGCATTTGCCAATAGTCTGTTTGAAATTGCAGATAAATATAATGTAACGCTCGTTGGCGGAGATACAACACGAGGTCCACTTTCTATTACGATCCAGATCGCAGGCCAGCTAAATAATGAGCAAGCTATGTTACGTTCCGGCGCTCATGTTGGCGATCAGATTTATGTTACCGGTACCCTCGGTGACGCGGCACTTGCGTTAGCTTTAAAGAATCAGGACGCGTCGAACTCGAATGAAACTACTTATCTTTTTTCAAGGTTAAATCGACCAATTCCAAGAGTTGAAATAGGGCAGGCCATAAACAGTATTGCCAGTGCCTGTATAGATATTTCAGATGGCCTGTTTGCCGATCTTGGTCATATACTTAAACTCAGTAATGTTGGTGCACAGGTAAAATTATACCAGCTTCCCTTATCTACACAGGCGCAAACCCTGCTATTAAAACATACGGAACTTTATGATACGGTCATCAAAGGTGGAGACGATTACGAACTATGTTTCTGTATACCAAAAGACAAACAGGCCCAACTGGAAACATTAAGTTCAAACTTCGAATGTAATATTACCCATATTGGCGAAATCACTGACTCGAAAGAACTACAGTGCCTGGATGAAAGCGGAAATTTAGTATCCGATTTCATTCAGGGCTTTGATCATTTTGTAAAACAACAATGAAAAAAACATTAACCAAACCTTCTCCAACATTATTGCGAAATCCAGTTCATTTTCTTAGCCTGGGATTTGGAAGTGGACTGGTTCCTGTTGCACCGGGTACAGCGGGTACGGTTGCGGCTATTCCTGTTTATTTATTATTAAACTCACTGGAACTGACTTCATATTTAATCATTGTGCTGATTAGTTTTGTTATTGGTGTTTATATCTGTGGAGAAACATCAAAGGCATTGGGTGTTGAAGATCACCCTGCGATTGTCTGGGATGAGGTGGTTGGGTATTTGATTACCATGATACTGGCCCCTTCAGGTGTTCTCTGGGTAGTTACCGGTTTTGTCCTATTCAGAATATTCGATATCTTAAAACCCTGGCCAATTCGGGTACTGGATCGCAGACTTAAAGGTGGAATGGGGATTATGCTTGATGATGTGCTGGCCGGAATTTTTGCCGCCCTTGTTTTACATTTTGTTGTTAAACCCATATTAATTTAAACATATCATGCTAAAAATATTGTCTGCTTTATTATTCTCTTTATTTGCATTGCCATTACAGGCAAATCAGGTTGAAATCATTCATGCCGAGCTTGAATCTCAGAGTGGTATGTGGGTTGTTCGTGTAACTTTGCAACACCAGGACGAAGGCTGGAAGCACTTTGCTGATGCCTGGCGTGTCGTATCTGAGGATGGCAAGGTACTGGGTGAACGTACACTTTATCACCCACATGTGAATGAGCAGCCTTTTACTCGCACTTTATCGGGACTAAATATTCCGGCCTCAGTCAAACGGTTTTATATAGAGGCTCACGATAAGGTGCATGGCTGGAGCAAGGATCGACTATTAATAGATTTAAGTAAGAATACCGGCAAACGTTACAAAATCAGGCTACAGTAAAGGAAGACTTTGTTTTCAGTAAGCTAAAGGGAATTTGAATTTAATTATGTATAAGCGTTTATTATTAGTCTTCACTCTATTTCTCCCTTTTACCCAGAACTGGGCAATGGATATCACTGTGCTAGGTTTGTTTTCTGATCGTGCCATTCTAAAAGTGGATGACAAACAACATATGATTAAAGTGGGTGAAAAAACTCCAGAGGGAATTAAACTCATTTCTGCCAATAGCGAAAAAGCAGTACTGGAAGTGAATGGCAAGCAGGATAGCTATTCACTGGGAACTCATATCAGCAGTCATTATGAAACTGTTGAAGTAAAAGGGGAAGCCAGCATCTGGCCTGTTCGCGGCATGTACGTGACAACCGGCACCATCAATGGCCATCCGGTCACCTTTATGGTGGATACCGGTGCCACCTGGATCTCCATGAGTGGCCAGCATGCCAAACGTTTGGGCATTGATTATCGCGTGAATGGTAAGCGTCGACGTGTATCGACAGCGAATGGTGTGATCCCAGTGTTTGTTGTAAATCTGGATCGAGTTAAGGTTGGTGATATTGAACTACACCATGTTGAAGCAGCCGTAGCAGATGCTGATACAGGGAGTGAGATCCTCCTGGGTATGTCATTCCTGCAACGGGTCAATATTGAGCGCAAGGGTCAGGTGATGATGCTCAAGCGCAAATGGTAATTTCTCACCAGTCTCCACTCACTTTTTCCCTCTAAACCCACCAGGGCTATCCCCATTAGCCACATAAAAAATTCGCATTTCCCTATAGTCGACGGTTATAATCGGGAATTAATTTTCGATAATAAGATTTCAAAAGGCTAACGAATTATGAGCATTACTTCATTTAATCCACCGGTGCGTACCCTGATGGGACCGGGTCCTTCCGATGTGCATCCTCGTATTACCTCCGCCATGGCACGTCCTACCATTGGCCACCTGGACCCAATGTTTGTCGGCATGATGGACGAAGTGAAGCAAATGCTGCAATACGCCTTTAAGACTGAAAACAAGCTCACCATTCCAGTATCAGCACCCGGTTCAGCAGGCATGGAAACCTGTTTCGTGAACCTGGTTGAGCCGGGCGATAAAGTCATCGTTTGCCAGAATGGTGTCTTTGGCGGGCGTATGAAAGAAAACGTCGAACGCTGTGGTGGTGTGCCTGTCATGGTCGAAGACGACTGGGGCAAGCCTGTTGATCCTGCCAGGCTGGAAGAGGCTTTGAAAGCCAACCCGGATGCCAAAGTTGTGGCTTTTGTTCATGCCGAAACTTCAACCGGTGCGCAATCGGATGCCAAAACCCTGTGTGAGCTGGCACATAAACATGATTGCCTGACTATTGTGGATGCCGTGACTTCGCTGGGTGGTAGTGAACTACGTGTGGATGACTGGGGCATTGATGCTATTTACTCCGGTACACAGAAATGTCTGTCCTGTACTCCCGGTATTTCACCAGTCAGTTTTAATGATCGTGCGATTGAAGTGATCAAGAACCGTAAGACCAAGGTACAAAGCTGGTTCCTCGATACCAATTTAGTCATGGGTTACTGGGGACCGAATGCCAAACGTGCTTATCACCATACTGCACCGGTTAATGCGATGTATGCTTTGCATGAATCTCTGGTTATGTTGCAGGAAGAAGGTTTGGAGAATTCATGGCAACGTCACATGGATAACCATATGGCTTTACGTGCTGGCATTGAAGCCATGGGTCTGAAATTTATTGTCGATGAAGCACATCGTTTGCCACAGTTGAATTCAGTCACTATCCCTGACGGTGTAGATGAAGCTGCCGTTCGTTCACGTTTATTGAATGAATTCAATCTGGAAATTGGTGCAGGTTTAGGTGCACTTGCCGGTAAGGTCTGGCGTATTGGTTTAATGGGACACAGTTCTCGTGCAGAAAACATCCTCCTTTGTTTAAGTACGCTGGAAGCGGTGTTGAGTGAAATGGGTGCGGATATTAATAAAGGTGTGGCATTAGCGGCTGCGCAGTCTGCATTGAAATAAGTCTTAAGCTTTTCGATACAGAAAAAAAGCGCCGAAAGGCGCTTTTTACGTTTAAGGAAGCAATACATTTGATTTTAGCGCGTAATTTGATAACACTTAGGTGACATCATATAAAAAAACAATTGGACAGTTACGTTGACAGGGATATAAAAAATGACGTTCTTACTTATACCACCATATTTAATCTTCGCATTTTTTGTTATTCGTGCGGTGTTAAAAAAACAGTTTACACATAATCGAAAATGGCAAATGGGTTTGTTAACAGCCTTTCTACTTTATTTGCCATTAGGCTGGGATGTGATTTTAGGCAGAACAGTATTTTATACATTGTGTGCAACACAGGGTGGGATTCATGTATATCAGACGGTGGAACTGGGGCCGGAATATTGGGGAGAAAACGGTGAACCACGTTTTTTTTATAGAGATCTAGGTTTTAATGAGATTAATATTGTAGATAGGTATTTAGGAAGAAGGAATACTAATAGTAATTATTCAAAAACATTAAATTTATCTATAACCAAGTATGAGGTTGTTGATACAGAAAAAAATTCAACACTTGGCTTATATGTGAAATATACATATTTTGGTGGATGGTTTATGAATTACACGGGGTTTCATGTGGTAGGTAATAGCTGTCCTTCAAGTAAAAATTTAGATAATGACCTTGTACAGTTAACGCAATCCGTATTCGTTAAAGCCCGGTAGGGTGGACATGATTTTCATGCCCACGCGTATTAGGTAATCATTCCGCATGGGCACATGCAATGTGCCCATCCTACAAGGCTAAATAAAAAGCTCGGATATCCTAAAATAAAAAAGCGCCTTTCGGCGCTTTTTTTTATCTCAAACAGAAATCAATTAACTATCCTGTTCCTTATCCTTTTCAATCAACGCATAAGCCGAATGATTATGTATAGATTCAAAGTTTTCCGATTCAACAATATAAGCACTAATACGATCATCGGCATTTAATCGGGCGGCGACATCACGCACCATGTCTTCTACAAACTTGGGGTTGTCATAAGCACGTTCGGTTACGGATTTTTCATCGGGACGTTTTAACAGGCCATAGAGTTCACAGGAGGCTTCGTTTTCGATTAATTCAATCAGTTCTTCAATCCAGATAAAGTCTTTCACTTTTGCAGAAATGGTCACGTGTGAACGCTGATTGTGTGCGCCGTAGTCAGAAATCTTTTTAGAGCAGGGGCACAGGCTGGTGACGGGTACTACGACCTTGATGTTCATGTGGTGCACGCCACTGTGGATTTCTCCAATGAAGGTGACGTCATAATCCATCAAACTCTGTACACCGGAAACCGGCGCAGACTTGTTGATGAAGTAGGGGAAGTTCATTTCAATATGGCCAGATTCGGCTTCCAGACGTTCAGCCATTTCGCTCATCATTTCTTTAAATGACTGCACCGAAATTTCACGTTCGTGGTTGTTGAGGATTTCCACAAAGCGAGACATGTGTGTGCCCTTGAAATTATGGGGCAGGTTCACGTACATGTTGAAGTTGGCTATCGTATGCTGCTCACCTTCTGTACGGTCTTTGACTCGTACAGGATGGCGAATGTCTTTGATGCCAACCTTATTGATCGGGATCTGACGGGTGTCCTTTCTATTCTGTACGTCTTCTATTGCTGGTGTTGACTGGCTCATGCCATTTAATCCTCTGTATAAGTGACACAGGCGCGGTCTGTTTCCCACAGGGTGACAGTACTTACGCGAACTACATCATTGTTCAACACTTCGGATAGACCCCGGTATAGAAAATGCTGAAATATTTTCAGCCGTCGGGTTGATGCTATCAAACGGTGGGATCTCATTTAAATTTTGGTGATCCAGCGTATCTATTAGTGCTTTTGTTGCATTTTTAATGACTTTGAAGTCCATGCCCATGCCGACCGTATCGAGCTGGGTGGCAGTGACCTGGACTTCGACTTTCCAGTTATGCCCATGCAGACGACTGCATGCACCCTGATATCCACGGAGTAAATGGGCGGCGGCAAAATCCGTGAGGATTTTCATTGTATATTGAGCTGGCATAATACTTGACTGAATATGTAGGACTTTAAGCGACTGTGATGTGTTTGTCCAGTCTGATGTCCGGGGTATGGTTAGTTACAAAGTTATCGATGGCGCGGATTATACCATCCTTGCTCAGGCTTGCATCTGCCAAAAGCTCTTCTCGGCTGGCCTGTTCCATAAATATATCGGGTAAACCCATGTTTAATACGGGAATTAGCACCTGCTGGGAAGCCAGGTATTCATTAACGGCGCTACCGGCACCGCCCATGATGGCATTGTCTTCGATGGTGACCAGGACATCATGGCTGTGGGCCAGTTCCATAATGAGCGCTTCATCCAGCGGCTTGATAAAACGCATATTGGCGACTGTCGCATTAATGCTATCAGCGGCGGCCAGAGCATCAGTGAGAGGAGAACCAAACACCAGCAGGGCAATTTTCTGTCCCTGACGGCAGATTTTACCCTTGCCTAATAGCAGGGCCTGCATGTTTTTCTGGATTTCGGCATTGGGTCCCTGTCCACGGGGATAACGCACAGCGGCCGGGCCATCATGCTGGAAACCGGTGTAGAGCATCTGCCGACATTCGTTCTCATCAGTCGGAGCCATGATCAGCATATTCGGAATTGTGCGCAGGTAGCTCAGGTCGAAACTGCCCGCATGGGTTGGGCCATCCGGGCCAACGACTCCCGCACGGTCAATAGCAAACAGAACTGGCAGGTTTTGCAGAGCGACGTCATGAACTAACTGATCGTAGGCGCGCTGTAAAAAGGTCGAGTAAATTGCGACCACCGGTTTGACACCATCACAGGCCATACCCGCTGCGAGAGTGACTGCATGTTGTTCGGCGATACCGACATCGAAATAACGCGTTGGGTATTGTTCTGAGAAGGCGACCAGGCCGGAACCTTCGCGCATGGCGGGTGTAATACCGACCAGACGTGGATCCAGTTCAGCCATATCACAGAGCCAGTCGCTGAAGACTTTGGTGTATGTTGGGCCAGTGCCGGGTTTTTGTTCCAGATCACCGGAATCGGGATCAAAACGGCCAACACCGTGGTAAGTACAGGGGTTATTTTCTGCAGGCTCATAGCCTTTGCCCTTGCGGGTGACTACATGCAGGAACTGTGGCCCTTTGAGCTGTTTGACGTTTTCCAGGGTTTTGACCAGGGTTTCCGTATCATGGCCATCAATGGGGCCAATGTAGTTGAAACCCAGTTCTTCGAACAGGGTGCCGGGGATTACCATCCCTTTCATGTGTTCTTCGGCTCGACGAGCCAGCTCCCAGACCGAGGGCATTACGCCCAGTACTTTTTTACTGCCTTCACGCATGGTGGAGTAGAGTTTGCCTGAAAGCACACGAGCCAGGTGATTAGATAGTCCACCAACATTGGGTGAGATGGACATATCGTTGTCGTTCAAAACAACCAGCAGGTTAGCGTCCAGATCACCGGCGTGGTTCAGGGCTTCAAAGGCCATTCCTGCAGTCAGGGCACCATCACCGATCACGGCGATAACTCGGCGCTCACTTTGCTCTTGTTTGGCGGCAATGGCCATGCCTAATGCGGCACTGATTGAGGTACTCGAATGTCCAACGCCAAAGGTGTCGTATACGCTTTCATTTCGGTTTGGGAATCCACATAGTCCGTCTTTCTGGCGCAGGCTGGGCATGAGCTGACGGCGACCGGTAAGGATTTTGTGGGGATAACTCTGGTGACCAACATCCCAGACCAGGCGATCTTCCGGGGTGTTATAGATGTAATGCAGGGCAATGGTCAGTTCGACCGTACCCAGTCCAGCCGATAAATGGCCGCCAGTCTGGCTGACCGACTCGATGAGATAACATCGTAATTCTTCGCTCAGGCTATCAAGTTCTGACAGGGACAACTGACGTAAATCAGCGGGGTCCTGAATCTGGCTTAGTAGTGGAAATTCGTTCTTTTCAGACATTTACGACTATGGGCGGCAATTGAAAACGACAGATCATGGGCTTATTGGTGCCGAGTTGCAAGCAGATTATTTGCAGATTGCTCATAGGGATTTGCTTGATTCCCTGACCTTCTCTCAGGGAGAAGGTCAGGATGAGGAAGAGATACAGCTGTAGAAAAGTAGGCCGGAGGTAACGTAGTGAAGTCCGAGATCATTTTTCCGTATTCGGGTTTATTACAGAGAGGCTATGTTTACCCTTCGACAGGCTCAGGGCGAACGGATAATTAGGAATAACGCCGCTTTATGCAACAAACTCACTATTCTTTGTTACAGAGGCCGGAAAAGGGGGCCAGAGAAATGGCAATAGCTTGTACCAGGACAGTTGATTCCGTTCGCCCTGAGCCCTTCGGCAAGCTCAGAAGAGCCCTGTCGAAGGGTGAATGGAATTAATTTGATTAGTAATCCCGCTGGATGATGTAACGAGACAGTTCCCGCAGTGGTTCTCCGCGTTCGGCAAACATGTCCAGACTGGCCAGAGCATCCTGATACAGTTCCTCGGCCATTTCCTTGGCCCCATCCAGACCCAACAGGGCAGGGTAGGTAGGTTTGTTGCGAGCGATATCCGACCCCTGTGGTTTACCCAGGGTATCGGTTTCCCCTTCGATATCCAGAATGTCATCTCGGATCTGGAAAGCCAGGCCGATTTGCTTGGCGAAATGGTCCAGTTTCTGTAACTGGGCCTTTTCCACATTGGGTTTACACAGGGCACCGAGTTTGACGCTGGCCCGGATTAACGCACCGGTTTTGTGAATATGCATATTTTCCAGTTCTGCAATATTCAGGGACTGGCCGACAGCATTGAGATCAATGGACTGACCACCACACATACCGCGAGAACCACTGGCCACGGCGAGCAGGTCGATCATGTCCAGACGTTGTTGGGCTGGAATGCCATCAGGTAATTTGTGCGCAAGCAGGTGAAAGGCCAGGGATTGTAAGGCATCACCGACTAATATGGCTTCGGCTTCACCAAAGACCTTGTGACAGGTCGGTTTACCACGGCGCAGGTCATCATCATCCATGGCCGGTAGATCATCATGGACCAGAGAATAGGCATGGATCAGTTCTACCGCACAGGCGGCAGCATTGGCCTGGGATGTTTCAACCTCTAATGCATGGGCGGCCGCATAGGCCAGAATAGGGCGAACACGCTTGCCTCCGTTGAGTACTGCATAGGCCATGGCTTTGTGCAGGCTTTTGGGGGTGGTGTTTTCACTGGGGAGTATTTGGTGTAAATAGGCATCGGCCTGCTCACGCCACTGACTAAGCCGTGGCGAAATATTACTGCTATCAGTCATCGTCAAAAGATCCCAGTTCAGCCTGTTCTCCCTTGCCGATCAATTTTTGTACTTTCTGTTCGGCTGATTTTAATGCCTGCTGGCATTCACGGGTGAGTTCCACGCCACGTTCAAAATCTTTGAGAGATTCTTCCAGTGTCAGTTCGCCTTTTTCCATCCGTTCTACCAGATTTTCAAGTTCTTTTAATGAAGCTTCAAAATCAGGTAAGTCGGTCTTACTGCTGGCTTTTTTGCGCACGGCTTTTTTCGGCATGGGATTCCTCTTAACTTAATAAACTGTGGAGCATTGCGGAGATAAGTTAAACGATGCGCGTGACAGGGTCAATTCTATTGGGGTGTTATCCAGGAGTATTTGCTGATCTTTTCACGGGAAAGATTTAATCAGAGGTACTACATACGTTGAGATTATTTATCGCCAGACTGTAGTTTGTCGGAATAAATAACGGTCTGGTTACGACCGCCATGTTTGGCTGCATACAGGGCGAGGTCAGAATGTTCGATCCAGTCTTTATGGTTATTAATATTCTTACCCATTTCAGAAATACCCAGGCTGATCGTAAATTTAATTTCTTCACCATCATGCTTCACGGTCAGGGCCTCAATTTTCTTGCGCATGCGTTCAGCAAAGATCATGGCATTCTCAGCAGAAGTCCCGATCAGTAGAACGGTAAACTCTTCACCACCATAGCGACCGGCAATATCTGTGGTGCGTTTGCAATGAGTTAACATACTGGCAGTTTGTCGAATAACCTCATCGCCAGCCTGATGACCATAGGTATCGTTAACTTTTTTGAAGTGATCAATATCAAACATCACCAGACTGCAGGGTTCATGGGTTCGCTGATTTCGTTGAAACTCCTGAGCCAGACTTTCTTCCCAGAAACCACGATTATAAAGCTGTGTGAGTCGATCCGTACGGCTTAGAGTTTCCAGAGTACTGTTAGCTTCCTCAAGCTGATGTTTATTGATAGCAATATCGGTAACATCATAAATCATGATGCCAACATGACTTACCTGATTGTCAGTTGCGACCAGAGGAATCATGGTGATGTTCTGGTACATGAATTCCGCCAGCCCGGTGATAGGAAGATAATTTTTAAATTTAAATAAATACGGACGTTGTTCCCAGACGATAAAAGATCGGGTGTTGAGCATAAATACTGATTCTACTTTACGTTTGAACCAGTCTACTGGCAGGTCTTTAAATAAATCGAAGATATTCTTTTGCATAGCGTCACTGGGATGAATGCCGCTGTGATTTTGCATAAAACCATTCCAGATCTGGATATTATAATCACGATCCAGTACGAGCAGCCCTACATCGATATTTTGAATCATACCGACTTGCCAATGGATTTCCTGAATATCAAATTGGTTACCAGGCATGATTAATCCAGGAGGTAGGAAAGTCGTTCATTTAAAGGTTCAATGGAGTCTTCGGTAAATAACAATAACAAATCACAATTGATTTGTTTGTTTTCAATACTGTAAGCAATCTCAATAGCCAGTGTTTTTTTCCAGGGCGATGGGTTGTTCTTCTGAATATCATGAATATTGATGTGTCGACCTAATACCATGGGTGCGCCCTGACTAAAGGTCAGATCAAGTTGTTCGGCAATGCCTTTTAAACAGGCACCAATAAGGATATTGGAAATATCCATTAACAGCTCCAGCTCAACATCTTCATCAATTACACCGCCGTATTTCATTAAGGCCGCAATATCGGTGAAGCTGGATTCGTTGAAAATCATAAACGCTTCACCGGCAATACCAGAACCAATGAAACCTTGACAGACGGCCGATAGCTTATCTTTTAGTTTGACATGCTCCAGAGCCATATGGAGTTCACTGATCTCAAGCATACTGACTTTGGGGATGGGCATGATGACAAAGGCATCGAGTAGTCGTGCAAGCAAATCGGCTGCACGGCCCATCGCGACATTGGCCACTTCTGCATAAATATCACGAAGCTCAACTTTAAAGTCTGCTGTTTTGATTTGGCCTTTTGAGCGGGTGAATAAATTATGTTTTTCGAGAATGTCGTGTATGACATCACTGCTACTGGGTTTTTTAATAAATTCCAGAACACCCATTTTCATAACACGCTCATAGGCTTCGGGCTGGATGTCACCAGAAACAACAATGACTTTGGTATTGGACTGCTTTTTACTGAGTTCTTCGAGAACCTGATAACCATCCAGTACCGGCATATTCAAATCCAGGAACAGGATTTCGGACTTGCCCTGGCTAACGGCTTCCAGACCTTCCACACCATTGCTGGCGTAACTGATTTCCACATCCCAATCCTGTGGCAGAGCACGGGCCATTTGCTTGCGTGCAAAACTGGAGTCATCGCAGATCAGGACAGGTGTTGGCATTGTTATATGAACAGGCGTCAGTGTCGTTGTTATGTATTTGAAAGTTATTAAATTGCTATAAATTATATCGGCCTAAACCCGGCATGCATTAGGGGTAACCCTTATTTTTGAAATCAGGTCGCTGATATGTCTAGTTTTTGGCCAGATTTTCGTGGAAAAGTAAGAAGGATAGGCGATAACTGGGGTGGATGTTATGATACAGCTCTAATCCAGTCGATAATAACAAATTGAATTACAAGGTATGTCCTATTTCTACACCGACGATTATTCCCAGATCTGAGCATTCCATCTCTCGTGCTGAGATAAGTGAAAATGCACTCAAGGTTCTATATCGACTGAAAAAAGCCGGTTATGCGGCTTTTCTGGTGGGCGGTGGTGTAAGAGACTTGTTACTGGGACTTCATCCCAAAGATTTCGACGTAGCGACCGATGCCAGTCCTG
>JAPHRJ010000093.1 GCA_026196045.1 Gammaproteobacteria bacterium | reverse complement strand
TACAATCTGTTTACTATGATTCATGGACATGATCGGGAAGAAGTATTTAAAAATCTGGATCATTTAATAGAACAGTGTCAATTAAAAAGTTTCGTTCATGAAACACTTTTTTCAGTGAAACGTTTTAAACAACGTGGCGCTATTTACCAACAGCATAGTAATTCAAACGATGATCATTCAAGTCGTTCTAAACAAGAGAAATAGATGGACGAAATCGATCGCCTGATCATTAATACATTGCAGTCTGATTTTCCCGTTAGCTCTCATCCCTATGCTGATGCAGCTAAGAAGCTGAACATCAGTGAATCAGAACTTATCAAAAAAATTCAAACCCTGTTAGAAAATAAAACCCTGACACGATTTGGCCCTTTATATCGTGCTGATCGTTTAGGCGGGGACTTTTCTCTGGTGGCCATGCAGGTGCCGGAAGAACGTTTTAAAGAAGTTACTGACATTGTGAATGCTTACAGTGAAGTTGCTCATAACTATCAACGTGACAATGCATTTAATATGTGGTTTGTGCTGGCAACAGAAATACCAGAACGAATTGGAGAGGTCTGTGATGAGATTGCGCAACAGACTGGGTTAAAAGTGTATAACATGCCCAAGCTTGAAGAATACTTTATAGAATTGAAACTGACGGTGTAAGAAATGCCTATAGATGCAATTGATCGGCAGATTATTGAAGCTACACAGTCAGGCTTACCCCTGGTCGAGCAGCCCTATGTCGAGGTTGCGCAACAAATTGGTATTAGTGAAGCTGAGGTTATGCAACGCATTTGTGCCATGCAGGAAAAAGACATTATTCGTCGTATTGGCGTTGTGCCTAACCATTATGCTCTGGGTTATAAAGCCAATGGCATGACCGTCTGGGATGTGCCTGATGAACACATTGCCGAACTGGGGAAAAAAATAGGCACCCTTGAATTTGTTAGCCATTGTTATCAGCGGCCAAGATTTTTGCCCGAATGGCCATACAATTTATTTGCCATGGTACATGCCGGGACGAAAGAGGAAGCCATGCAACAGGTTGATGTGATTGCAGAATTATTAGGTGATATGAACCGCCAGCATGATGTCTTATTTAGTACTAAAATATTAAAAAAAACCGGACTGCGTTTAAAGAGTAAATAACCATGTTTCGAATCAGTCAATATATGCGAGAACTCGCTGAAGATAATTTAATTCAGCCTAAACGTAATCCACCTGGCCCGGTTGTTATCTGGAATTTAGTTCGTCGATGCAACCTGACCTGCAAGCACTGTTACTCAATCTCAGCAGATAAAGACTTTCCTGGGGAGTTATCTACTGAGCAGGTCTTTGATGTTATGGATGACCTGAAGCAATTCAGGGTGCCGGTTTTGATCCTTTCTGGTGGAGAGCCTCTACTTCGTCCGGATATTTTTGATATCTCCAAACGCGCTAAAGATATGGGCTTTTATGTAGGCCTGTCCACAAACGGTACGTTAATTGATAACACCAATATCAGGCAGATCGCCAACATGGGATATGACTATGTTGGTATTAGTATCGATGGTATTAAAGATACCCATGATCATTTTCGTCGTCGCGACGGTGCTTATGAAGAAGCTATGAATGGTATTCGTCTCTGTCGTGATGAAGGGATCAAAGTGGGAATGCGTTTTACCATTACCATGGACAATGCCCATGAGTTGCCACAGTTACTGGAACTCATGGATCAGGAGCAGGTCGACAAGTTCTATTTATCCCATCTTAACTATGCAGGACGAGGAAATAAAAACCGTGGTGATGATATACATCATCAGATGACACGTAATGCTATGGATTTATTATTTGATCGTTGCTGGCAGGATGTGCAGTCAGGTCGTCATACTGAATTTGTAACGGGTAATAACGATGCGGATGGTGTTTACCTATTATATTGGGTGGCTCGACATTTCCCGGACAAGCTTGATGCCATGCGTACCCGACTGTCGCAATGGGGTGGGAATTCATCCGGTGTAAATATATCCAACATCGATAATCTCGGTAATGTGCATCCAGATACCTTCTGGTGGAACTATAGCCTGGGCAATGTTAAAGATCGTCCCTTCTCAGAAATCTGGCAGGATACATCCGATGAATTAATGGCCGGGCTTAAAGCGCAACCTCGTACGCTCAAAGGTCGTTGTGGGCAATGTGATTATTTTGATGTATGCGGTGGTAATACACGTGTACGTGCCTACCAGTTAAGCAATGACTTCTGGGAAGAGGACCCCGCCTGTTATCTTACTGATGAAGAAATTGGTGTCAGTGGAGATAATCCTCGTCTCCAGGTTTCACCCCATCCAAAAGCCAGAAAGCAATCAATCAGCTAGCTCGCTCGCTATCCGTACAATAGTTTATAAGCAGCACTCAGCTATAACCATATAAGGGATTATCTGGATGAAAAAACTACTCGTTATTATTCTTATTGCAGGTGCGCTATTTCATTTCAAACCTGAAATCTTCTCGTTCGATTTTTCATCAGGAGCCTTTGATGCTAGTGGAAACCCGGAGGTACTGGTGTTTACAGGAAGTAACTGTGGTGGATGGTGTGAAAAAGGCTTACAGGAAATAAAACGGCGTAATGTTCCTTTTCGTGAATTAGCACTGGATGGTAATAAGGAGAACCAGGATCTTCACGCTGAGATGGGGCGTGGTCAATTGCCTTTTATCATTATTGGCAAGCAAAAGGTGGCTGGTCATTACAAAGCCATGATTGCATCAGCGTTAGCACAGAGTTTTGGAGATACATATCTCACCGGTATTGAAAAACAATATTATCAATATCATTTTTATGAAGATGGTAGTCCGATGATTTACATGTACGGCGCAAGCTGGTGTCCATATTGTAAAAAAATGCGTGAAGCATTTGATGATCGTGGGCTTGATTATTACGAACTGGATGTAGAAACAGCGCCGGATAAAAGTTTACTGGTTGATACTATGCAGATTGACGGCTTTCCTGTTATCTATGTTGGGTATCATCGTATTCAGGGAGCAGATATAAAGCAGGTAGAAAAAGCCATTGCCCAGGCAGAAAGTCGAAAGATTTAATGAAAGCGAAAGATGTGTTTTAGTAACTGTACTCCAACAGCTAACTAATTTTTGAGTGGTAATTAATCAGCTTACCCCTTAATTCAAATTCTCTTACAGGAAAATTGCATCGTTCGATGACATTCACGTAACAGAACTATACAAATTCTAATTTTAAACTAGAATAATAAAGTCTTATCGCATAGGTGTGTTACTTACTGATCGAATAACAAAGTAATAAGCTGCGATATAGGCACCAAAAAATATGTCTACATGTACCGCATGCTGTTAAACAGCATATAAGAATACATGAGTAAAACAATTAAGAATATTACCGCTTGACGTATATCAATGATGTGTCTTGTGTGGTTATCAATAATCCACACTCAAACCTCTTACAGGTTCAGCATTATCAGCATGGCTAATAATATCAGCAGGGTTCAATTTCTTCGCGGCGACATTAGTAGTCGCGCGCTCCCTGTTCGTCCTCCCTGGACAAATGATGAACTTTCTTTCACTGAACATTGCTCACGCTGTGGTGACTGTATCAAAGCCTGTGAAACAGGAATTTTGCATGTAGGCCAGGGTGGTTTTCCAGAAATTAATTTTGCCAAAGGGGAATGCACTTTCTGTGAGGCCT
Organism: Gammaproteobacteria bacterium; assembly: GCA_026196045.1. Lineage (GTDB taxonomy): Bacteria > Pseudomonadota > Gammaproteobacteria > UBA6429 > Thiohalophilaceae > JAPHRJ01. The sequence goes on along the minus strand of JAPHRJ010000093.1, from coordinate 27,376 downwards.
GTGTTCAGGTCTGTAAAGAAGATGCTTTTATCTCTACAACTACCGAACCATGGAACCTTAAAGCAACCATTACTGAAACCTGCCTTGCAGAACGTGGCGTGGTTTGTATGGTCTGTGGTGAGCAGTGTGAAACACGTGCTATTCGTTTTAATCATCAGGCTGGTAAAGTAGCTCAACCTCAAATCGATAGTCAGGCCTGTAATGGTTGTGGTGCCTGTTATCAACCTTGCCCTGTACAGGCAATCAAAGTGCAGGTAATCAAATTCGAAAATACAAAACCGCAGTTCAACGAACAAACTGGTCAGAAACTGGAGGCCTATTCATGAATATTAGTGGCGTACTTGTCCACGCACATCCCAGGCAGGCTGAGAGTGTGCGTGAGCAGCTGGTCAAGATTCCCGGTGTTGAGGTTCATGCGATCAGTCCGGAAGGACGAATCGTTGTCACTGTTGAGACAGGAAGTACCGGGGAAATGGCGGATACCGTGTTGATGTGTCAGAACACGAAAGGTGTTTTATCAGCATCCATGATTTATCACCATGATGAAGACATCAGTGATGATGATGAATTTACAGAAACAGTAACTACTTCAAATATTGAAACCGATCAGGGCCAAGATTGGAGCGTACAGGAGGCGTCAAAATGAAACTCAGCAGAAGAAACTTTATAAAGTCCAATGCGATTGCCGCAACAGCTGCTGCTGCCGGCGTGACTATTCCAGGTATTAAAACAGCAATAGCCAAAACGAATAGTAAAATTCGATGGGACAAAGCGCCTTGCCGTTTTTGTGGTACCGGCTGCAGTGTTCTGGTCGGTACAAAAGACGGTCGTGTGGTGGCGACCCAGGGTGATCCCGATGCACCAGTGAACCGTGGTTTGAATTGTATTAAGGGTTATTTCCTGTCCAAGATTATGTACGGCAAGGATCGTTTAACCAAACCATTATTGCGTATGAGCAATGGTAAGTACGATAAGAATGGTTCCTTTACCGAAATTTCCTGGGATCAGGCTTTTGATGTCATGGCCGAGAAATGGAAAGAAGCACTGAAGAAAAAAGGACCAACATCAGTCGGTATGTTTGGTTCTGGTCAGTGGACTGTATGGGAAGGCTATGCCGCGTCCAAGCTTTTCAAAGCCGGTTTCCGTTCTAATAATCTTGATCCTAATGCTCGTCATTGTATGGCTTCAGCTGTGGGTGCATTTATGCGAGGTTTTGGTTCGGATGAACCCATGGGTTGCTATGATGATCTGGAACATGCAGATGCCTTTGTACTTTGGGGTGCCAATATGGCAGAAATGCATCCTATTCTCTGGTCCCGTTTGAGCGATACTCGCCTGACTAAAGAAGGTAGTGAAGTACATGTTCTGTCTACCTTTGAACATCGTTGCTTTGACCTGGCTGATAACGGCATGATCTTTGTCCCTCAGACTGACCTTGCCATTCTTAATTACATAGCCAACTACATTATTCAGAACAAAGCCTATAACCAGAAGTTTATAGATAAAAATGTAAACTTCACTAAGACCGTGACTGATATTGGTTATGGTCTGCGTCCCGAACATCCATTAGAAAAGAAAAAAACGGGTACGGGCGGTAAGCTAACCAAGATCAGCTTTGATGAATATGCCATGTCCGTATCAAAATATACTCTGGAATATACGGCTGAACTCAGTGGTGTACCTAAAGAAAATTTGCTGCGTTTAGCCAAGCTTTATGCAGATCCTGATAAGAAGATATCTTCTTACTGGACCATGGGCTTTAACCAGCATACCCGTGGTGTCTGGGCAAATGGTTTGCTTTATAACGTACATCTGTTAATGGGCAAGATATCAGAACCTGGTAATAGCCCATTCTCCCTAACCGGACAGCCTTCCGCCTGTGGTACAGCACGTGAAGTGGGAACATTCGCGCATCGCTTACCTGCTGATCTTGTTGTTAAGAATAAAGCCCATCGTGATTTTTCTGAAAAAGTATGGCAATTGCCTGAAGGTACTATTCCGGCAAAACCGGGATATCATGCGGTGTTACAAAACCGCATGTTAAAAGATGGCAAGCTCAACGCCTATTGGGTCATGTGTAATAACAATATGCAGGCTGCCCCGAATATGAATGAGGAAGGGTTGCCTGGTTATCGGAACCCCGAAAACTTCATTGTGGTCTCTGACCCTTACCCAACTGTTACTGCCCAGGCGGCGGATCTGATTCTACCTACCGCTATGTGGACAGAAAAAGAAGGGGCTTATGGTAATGCAGAACGCCGTACCCAGTTCTGGCGTGAACAGGTCAGTGCTCCGGGTGAATCCAAGTCTGATCTGTGGCAGCTGGTTGAATTCTCCAAGCGCTTTAAAGTAGAAGAAGTCTGGCCAGCTGAATTAATTGCCAAGAAACCAGAATACAAAGGTAAAACTTTGTTTGACATACTCTATCGTAATGGAGAGGTCGACAAGTATCCCAAGCAGACCGTTACAGATTCTGATGGTAATACTTATGGGAACCATGAAATGGAAGATTTCGGTTTCTATTTACAGAAAGGTCTATATGAAGAGTATCGTATCTTTGGCATTAAAGGTCCGAAGAAAGGTCATGACCTGGGTGAGTTTGACACTTACCACAAAGTACGCGGCTTACGCTGGCCTGTGGTTAATGGTAAAGAGACCCTGTGGCGTTATCGTGAAGGCTATGATCCCTTTGTCAAAAAAGGAGAAGGTGTTCAGTTCTACGGTAAGCCCGATGGCAAAGCGAATATTATTTTCGCTCCCTTCGAACCCGCTGCTGAAAGTCCAGATGGCGTTTATGATCTCTGGTTATCAACCGGGCGTGTACTGGAACACTGGCATTCCGGCTCCATGACTCGTCGCGTACCTGAACTCTATCGTGCTTTCCCTGATGCTGTGATGTTCATGCATCCAAATGATGCGAAGAAACGAGGTTTACGTCGAGGCATGACGGCTAAAGTTAGTAGTCGCCGTGGTGATATTACCTTGCGCGTAGAAACTCGCGGTCGTAATCGCACGCCGGAAGGTTTGGTATTCATCCCATGGTTTGATGCTGGTCGTCTGGTAAATAAACTGACACTGGATGCAACCGATCCGCTTTCAAAAGAAACGGATTATAAGAAGTGTGCAGTGAAAGTAGAGAAGGCCTGAACATAACAGTACAGTGACAGGAACATTCTCATGATACAGGGCAAGCGCAGTAGTCGACGGCAATTTCTGGCTGATTCAGCCAGAACCGCCAGTGGTGTGGCACTGCTTGCACTGGGTCTGGGATTTTATGCAAAACAGGTCCAATCGTTACCAGCAACGGCAATTAGACCGCCGGGTGCTGGTGGCGAAAAGGACTTCCTGTCATCCTGTGTGCGCTGTGGTTTGTGTGTTCGTGATTGTCCTTACGATACTTTGAAATTGTCACAACCTGGAGATGCATTTGCGGTAGGAACTCCCTACTTTGAAGCACGTACGATCCCCTGTGAAATGTGTGAAGACATTCCCTGTGTTAAAGCCTGTCCAACCAACGCATTAGATAAGTCGCTGGACAATATCGATGATGCTCGGATGGGATTGGCGGTGCTGCTGGATCAGGAAAACTGCCTGAACTTTCAGGGGCTGCGTTGTGATGTTTGTTATCGAGTCTGTCCTTTGATTGATAAGGCGATCAGCCTTGATTTACAACATAACCGGCGTAGTGGCAAACATACTTTATTTATACCGGTTGTACATTCTGATTTCTGTACCGGCTGTGGTAAATGTGAACAGGCCTGTGTACTGGAAGAAGCAGCAATCAAAGTTTTACCTACACATCTGGCCAAAGGCCAATTGGGCAAACATTATCGACTTGGTTGGGAAGAAAAACGTAAAGCCGGCGGTAGTCTGGTAACGCCTGATGAACAGCATAAGTATAACTTGCCGGAAGGCATGGATTATGACTACGAAGGTCAGGGCTTGATTAAAGAAAAGAAAGACAACGTTCCCTTTTCGTCAAACCCACTGGATAGTTTGAATCGCAATGCGGAGCAAAGATGATGAGTGTATCTACTTATCCTGGCCGCACGGCGCTGTTAGAGAAAGGCTGGTTTAGCGCATATAAATGGTTGCTGTTAAGACGCATTACCCAAATAGGTATTCTGGCAATATTTTTGTTAGGGCCCTGGGTCGGTATCTGGATTGTGAAAGGCAATTTAGCATCGAGTCTGACATTGGATGTTTTACCGTTAACGGATCCATATTTATTATTACAGTCATTTCTTGCAGGGCATGTCCTGGAATCAACGGCGGTAATCGGAGCCATTATTGTTATTGCATTCTATTTACTTGTTGGTGGTCGCGCATATTGTTCATGGGTTTGCCCAATTAACATTGTAACGGATACAGCAGGATTCTTACGCGATCGTCTGCATTTGAAAGGCGGAACACACTTTTCACGACAGGTGCGTTACTGGATTTTAGGAATGTCGTTAGTTCTTTCAGTTGTGACGGGTACGATGGCATGGGAATTAATAAATCCGGTTTCATTAGTGCAGCGTGGGATCATCTTTGGTATGGCATCAACCTGGTTTATTGTAGCGGCCATTTTTATGTTTGACCTGTTTATTAGTCGACAGGGGTGGTGTGGACATTTATGTCCAGTAGGTGCCTTTTATAGCATTCTGGGTATACCAAGCAGTGTGCGGGTGAGTGCAGTAAATAGAAGTAACTGTGATGACTGTATGGATTGTTTTATGGTGTGCCCGGAAAAACAGGTGATTCGACCGGCCTTAAAAGGCGAGGCTGATAATATTGGTCCGGTTATTATGTCACCGAATTGTACAAATTGTGGACGTTGTATCGATGTCTGCGCAAAAGAAGTATTCAAGTTTAGTCTTCGTTTTAAAAATTCAAACCATGTTCCCATGGTGGGAAATAAGGAGGTCAGATCATGAGAAAGTCAACGTTAACAGGGGTTGGTGTGTTACTGGCAAATTTTGCTATTGCGCCATTAGCCGTATCTGATACGGGGGGTATCACATCACTACGTGGAAGTAATGAACTGGATAATCAATCAGATATGCCTGTTGCCCAACAGTGGCAGCGTGATCGTGATCCTATTGAGCGTGATTATATTCAACAGCCTCCACTTATTCCTCATACAACAAAAGGCTATAAAATAAATATTAAGTTTAATAAATGCCTTACCTGTCATAGCTGGGCAAATTATAAAGAAAAGGGTGCTACAAAAATAAGTCAGACTCACTTTAGTGACAGGGATGAACATGTTCTGGCCAATATAGCTCCGCGCCGTTATTTCTGTAACCAGTGTCATGTGCCACAAGTTGATGCAAAGCCATTGGTTGAAAATACATTTAACCCTGTTAAAAGTATTAGGCGTTAATAACTGACATTAAGGTCATTGGCGAGAATAAATAACGAATTAATAGTGAGAGAGAACCATGGCTAACGATAATGGTATGTGGGATAGGCTCAAAAGACCAAGTTCCAAATATACAATGGGTGGTTTGTTGCTGACAGGTATTGTGGCCGGTATTATTTTATGGGGTGGCTTTAATACCGCAATGGAAGCAACGAATACTGAAGAATTTTGTATTTCCTGTCATGAAATGCGAGATAACGTATTTATAGAGTACCAGGATACGGTACATTACAGTAATCGTACTGGTGTGAAGGCAACCTGTCCGGACTGCCATGTGCCGAAGGAATGGACATATAAAATAATGCGTAAGATCCAGGCAAGTAATGAATTATGGCATAAGATGCTGGGTAGTATTGATACTCCAGAAAAATTTGAAGCCAAACGCTTAAAGCTTGCTCGTAATGTCTGGAGGACTATGAAAAAGACTGATTCTCGTGAGTGTAGGAACTGTCATGACTTTGAATCTATGGATTATATGTCTCAAGGTCGTCGAGCTGTAAATCTACATGAGAAAGGTCTGGAAAAAGATCAAACCTGTATTGACTGTCACAAGGGTATCGCTCATTCATTACCTGCAATGTATGAAGAAGATCCAAGTGCCGCAGTTGGACATTGATATGATCTGAGTTTTAACTATTTATACGAAGACTAAAAAGCACCCTCAAAAAGGGTGCTTTTTTTATGCAGGAATAAAATATTTATTGCCTGAAAAATCCCTGGTTGAGAGAAGCCTGGGTGATAAGGTAAAAGTTATATATGATCTGGATCAATAAAAAAACGGGTATGACAGGAGAAAATGCGCAGGCATTTCGAAAGAAAGACTAATTCACTCAGTATAGTTAAGCTTATATTGATAATTTAATTAAGGTGTGAAAAATTTAATGGCATTGGCTGATTTAGTAAATACATTTGGTCAGGCTATGATGGCGAAGTATGCGGAACGTGTACACAAATTAGCGATTGATGCTGCATTTACCTGCCCTAATCGAGATGGTACGAAGGGTATTGGAGGCTGCACCTTTTGCAATAATAACTCATTCAGCCCAAATGGACGCAACCCCGAATCTGTATCAGAACAGATTGAATCTGGCAGACAGGTTATATGTAAAAGAACCAGAGCAAAAAAATACCTGGCTTATTTTCAGGCCTATACCAATACTTACGCAGATTACTATGAACTGAAAGAATTATACGACAGTGCCCTGTCTGAACCTGATGTTATTGGTCTTTCAGTAGGAACCCGTCCGGATTGTGTACCAGATTCTGTATTGGATTTGTTGCAAAGCTACCAGGAGAAAGGGCATGAAATTTGGCTTGAACTGGGTTTGCAGTCCAGTTTTGATTCAACACTCGAAAAGGTAAATCGAGGGCATACTTATCAGGATTATTGTCTAACAGTGAAGGCGGCAAGAGATCGGGGCATAAATGTTTGTACACACCTTATAATAGGCTTGCCAGGGGAGACATCCGTCCATGCTCAAAAAAGTTTACTCAGAGTATTAGATCAAGGTGTGGATGGATTAAAAATTCATCCCTTACATGTTGTTAAAGGGACTCAGCTGGCAAACCAATGGCGACGTAAAGAGTATCAGACATTAAAGGTTGATGACTATGTATCAACAACGGCAACATTGATAGAGATGACTCCTGCTGAAATTATATATCATCGTGTGACTGGAACAGCCAATAACGACATTCTTTTAGCGCCGGCCTGGTGCAATAAAAAGTGGAAGGTCTTGAATGCGATTGAAAATGAATTAATTAAACGTGGTACCCGTCAGGGACACAAAAGTGAGAACATGATTTATGGTTGCATCTAATAATAAAGTTGAATTGATTTGCCCTGCCGGTAGTCTGCCATCATTACGTGCGGCGATCGACAATGGCGCTGATGCGGTCTATATGGGATTTCGTGATGAAACTAATGCAAGAAATTTTCCTGGACTGAACTTTGATGAGACCGATGCGATAGAAGGGATCAAGTATGCTCACGATCAGGGAAAGAAAGTACTGCTAGCACTGAACACCTATCCACAACCTGAACATTTTAAACGTTGGGAAAAGGCACTTGAATATGCTGCCAAATTACAGGTGAATGCGGTTATTCTTGCCGATCCTGGTTTAATGCGCTTTGCCACTGAGAACTTTCCTGAATTACGATTACATCTGTCGGTTCAGGGTTCAGCAACAAATCAGCATGCTATTGCGTTCTATCATGAGCATTTCAATATTAGTCGAGTGGTATTGCCCAGAGTATTATCCGCTAGTCAGGTTAAAAGCGTTATAGTGAATAGCCCTGTTGAAGTGGAAGTATTTGGTTTTGGTAGTCTCTGTGTCATGGTGGAGGGACGTTGTGCACTGTCATCATATGTAACTGGGGAATCTCCTAATACCTGTGGAGTTTGTTCACCAGCAAAATCGGTACGCTGGGAAGAAACCAGTACAGGCAGGCAGTCACGACTCAACAATGTTTTAATTGATAAGTATTCTGAAGGTGAAGCGGCCGGTTATCCGACTTTATGTAAAGGCCGGTTCCAGGTAGGAAAAAATGTATTTTATGCCATGGAAGAACCAACCAGTTTGAATACGCTGGAGATACTTCCTGAATTAGTGAAAATGGGTGTGTCAGCCATAAAAATTGAGGGTCGCCAGCGTAGCCCTGCCTATGTAAAACAGGTAACCAGGGTAATGCGTGATGCATTAGATCGCTGTCAATCTGATCCTGATAATTATAGTCCGGCAGAAAGTGGCGTAGCAATCCTGGATAAAGTGTCGGAAGGTCGTTCACATACATTAGGTGCGTATCATCGGCCGTGGCAATAATATAGTTCCGAGTTCCGAGTTACGAGGGACGAGTGACAGGAAGCAGTGTCTAATGTTTTTGAAATTGTTTATAAATTGAAGTATTTAGAAAAAACAAAGGAAGAGAGTAGTATGAAAAAATACAGGTCCTCGTCACTCGTCACTTGTCCCTCGGTATCTGAAAGATGAAATTATCGTTAGGACCTGTACAGTATTACTGGCCGGCTGAAACTATTAAGCAGTTTTATGACAAGGTAGCAAATCTACCAGTTGATATCGTTTATCTCGGTGAAGTGGTTTGTTCAAAACGGCGTGAATTGAAATTTGATGACTGGATAGCCATTGCAGATAAATTATCTGAAGCGGGGAAAGAAGTGATACTGTCCACAATGACACTTCTGGAAGCCGATTCAGAATTAAAAAGGCTGGAGCGTATTTGTAAAAACGGACGATATCTTGTTGAAGCGAATGATATGTCTGCTGTTTATCTGGCCCAAAATAATGAGCAGAATAATAGTGGTTTTGTGGCAGGTCCGCATATCAACACGTATAACAATGAAACTATGAAACTGTTATCTGAGTGTGGTGCCCAACGTTGGGTTATGCCATTTGAATTGAACAAGGAAACATTGCATCAATTAAATGAAAATCGGCCAGATGCTATGCAAACAGAAGTGCTTGTGTATGGGCGAATACCATTATCATTCTCTGCGCGTTGTTTTACTGCGCGTGCGCATAATGTTGGTAAAGACCAGTGTGAATTGCGTTGCATTACTGATGATAATGGGCTCCCACTTATTACTCAGGATGGTCAACACCTCTTTACCGTGAATGGCATTCAACTACAGTCTGGTGCCCCCGTTAACCTGTTAGCGGAGCTGGATGCAATGGCTGAATTGGGTGTTGATGTTATTCGTATTTCACCTGAGTTACTGGATTTTGAACAGGTGATCGAAGTTTTTCATCAGGTGGTTAATAATGAAGTTTCCCCGCAGTTAGCAATGGAAACATTAACAAATTATTCTGAAGAACAAAAATGGTGTAATGGGTTCTGGCACGGAGAACCCGGTATGGACTGGAAGAGTGTGACAGGTATTTAAATTACTCGAGCACCTAATAACAGCGGTTATTCAATATATTTCGCTCCGAAACGCTGTAGACGTTCACCTGCATTAGTACGATTGAATAGTGATGCCAATCTTAATCCAAGGGCTTCACCAATAAATGCCTTGAAATGGGCTTCAGTATCAAACTCCATCGCATCAAGTAAATTCTTTAAATACAGACTATCTTCTGTGTTACCTTCAATGCTGATCTGACGAGCAAAGAACAACGTATCTGGATCTTCATTGCGTGTTGCCAGGAGTATAAAGTGTTTAAAGTCACCCTTGATATGGATTTCGGGTTGAGCCTGCAAATGGTCAGGTACAAACTGGCCTTTGTTAATTCGAAAGTGCCAGCTGTTATTTGTGTCATTAATGGTTAACCACAGTCGTTTACCATTCAGGTATGAAAGACGTTGTGCAAAACGTTGCCCATTTAAAAAGTGATTGAATGTGCGGCTAAGTAAGTGGTTGTGTAGCCCATCAGGCAGACTGCGTAATGCCAGTTTTAATGGCCAGGTAGGTAATTCCATTCTGTTAAAAACTCATCTTGGACAAATAGGTTCTAACACTATGTCAGATAGTCCGGTTATGAGTTGATCTGGATCAATCGACGTAAAATCAGATGTTGAGTTAAACCATGCCGGTTATAAATAAAGCGACATCCTGACCAGTGCCGCGAGTGAGCCTGCCTGCATCTTTTCCATTACCCGGCTGCGATGAATTTCAACCGTCTTGATACTAATATCCAGTATCTCTGCAATGTCTTTATTCGATAAACCTGAGACAATTTTATCCATGACTTCTTTTTCACGTTTTGTCATAGAAGTGTAGTGAGTCCCTATATCCTGCTTCAGGCTTTGCTGCTCAGTTTTACGTATGCTGTTTTGAATGGCCTGTTCAATACGATCCAGTAAAACACGATCATCAAAAGGTTTTTCAATAAAATCATAAACACCATCTTTCAGGGCTTTAACCGCCATAGCAACATCGCCATGGCCTGTGATCATGATCACAGGAAGTGCACAATTCATCTCGGTGAGTTTTTTATAGAGCTCAAGCCCGGATAGACCCGACATTCGAATATCGGTAATGATGCAGCCTGTTTTTTCCAGTGGCTGATGATTCAAAAAATCTTCAGCACTTGGGAAGGTATGGACTGCATAGTTTTCAGATTCAATCAGCCAGCGCAGTGAGCTACGCATGGCATCATCATCATCAATAATATAAATTTTAGGTTTGTGAGTATCCATACAATATTATCTGTCTATGGGTAAAGTAAATGTAGCGGTTGCGCCCGGGGTATCCTCATTATTCTCTAGTATAAGTTCACCACCGTGATTTTCAATAATGGTTTTACATATAGATAAGCCAAGCCCAAGCCCACCGGCTTTGGAGGTATAAAAAGGATCCTGTACCTTATTTAATGACTCAGCAGGGAAGCCAGGCCCCGTATCTGAAATGCTGACGGTGATAGTGTGTCGCTGTTCCGTTTTAATGGAAATACGGATAAGTTGCCAATGTGTATTGGTATATTCCATCGCTTCAAGGGCATTGAGTATCAGGTTTGTTAAAACCTGCTCTATCTGGATAGCATCTATACGCAGCTTTGGCAGGTGTTGTTCATAGTTGAGTTCAAACAGGTTTGCATTAATGTTGGTCGTATTGCAAACAAGCTCAATAACACGATCAATTAAATCGCTAATATATATTTCATTTAAATTTATATCTTCTTTTCGGACAAAGGTGCGGGTTCGCTTAATAATTTCCGCGGCCCTTTCAGCTTGCTGTGATATCTGTCCAAGTAGTTCAAAATAGACTTCAGTATCTATTTTTCCATCGATAATACGACGTTTTCCACCATTGGCATAATTTAGTATGGCGCTTAAAGGCTGGTTAATTTCATGGGCTATACCTGATGCCATCTCCCCTAATGTTGCCATTCGCGTTGCATGAGAAAGTTCGGCTTGTTGCTTTTTAACACGTTCATTGACTTCAGCAAGGTGAGTCGTGGTACTGATCTGCTCAGTGATATCCTGCAAGGTTCCCAACATGTATTCCGGTCGCCCCTGAGTATCATAAATCGCTTCAGCATATTCACGTACATGCAGAGTATTACCTTCTGTTGTTTTAATACGGTGCTGAAAACTGAATACGGTTTTATCATAGATGGCGGTATTAATTTTTTCTCTAAATGGAATTTGATCGTCGGGATGTATGTATTCAAGAAACTCATCCCATATATATATTGTTCTGTTTTTATTGAAGTTTAATAATGTGCATAGTTTTTCAGAGCATGTAATCCTGTTGGTATCAATATTCCATTCCCAAAAACAAAGGTTAGCGATATTGCGGGCCTGTAGTAATTGCTGTTCTTTTTTTCGTGACTCGTTTTCGAAGTCCTTGTTGGCAATAACAAGTGGGCGGACTTTTTTTAGAATGATAACCGTTAACATGGAGATAATTAGTACGACCAGAGGTTGAGCTTTACGCACTGTTGGAGCAATGTCGTAGTCGGTAGAAAAAAGAATAATAAGTGAGTAGCCAACAAACAGGGCCATGGTAATACTAATGTACAAATAAACTGAGCGAGGGCCAGTCTGAGAAGTAAATTTCAGTGACAGCAACAGCGCGTAGGCCTGGAAAAAAATAGCAATTGTGAGAATAACACTGAACAGCATAGCGTTTATTATGGGGACTCTATCCCTTGAATACCGATCATGTAACCTGTGGTTCTGTGCATCGAATATTGCCGCTATTGATTCAGAAATTGGTACAGTCCAACTCAGGTTTAAAGTATCAGTCTAGTTATATTGTGGATTATGTACAAGAAAAAAGGGGTGTGAATGCTGCCCCTTTTTAGACACAGATTAAGCCTGACATTACACAGTCTGGTAATACAGGTTCTGTGGATGATTGGCCTGGGCAAAGAAGAACCAGCGTTCTGCAATAAGACCCGTGTACTGAACCAGAAAGGCCGCCATTAAAGTTGCACTGTTTGATTTCTCCAGACCTATCCAGAGCAGGAATAATGGCATGATGAAGGTCATCAGAATAAAGATCCATTTGATGGATCTTAGAAATAACAGCGTTTTATGATTGAAAAAATCACGCGTGTTGACAGAGCCACCCATAAAGCCCATGGATTTCTGCTGGATCTGACTGTGACGTACCCCCAGAGCCGACTGCATGCTTGATTTGTATTTGATGCGTGAATTTCGGAACAGGGAGGCACTACGAGTGATAAATCCTGCAATCGTAATAATGATGGCCCAGATACCGAAAAAGTTCATTAATGCCGGGGCGCTATAACTGGCGAAAGCCGTAGCCAGGGTAAAGCCCGACATGGTGCCTAACAGCAGGTAGTTAATTACTGTCAGAGGACTGGCCCATTCCTGCAGGAATTTAATTGCCGCGTAGATCATGCCTGTACACAGAAATAGTGCAAAGGTTGCAAGGCTACCAAGGGCACCAATGACGAGACTTAAATGCAGAACAAAACCCGTTTCACTGGTGGTGATGACTTTGTCCAGATTGAAGTAATGCATGATGCCGTAGATAAACACCAGTAACATAACAATGGGCAGGATGATAACTTCTCGTGATAGCCAGGAAGTGCGCCACCTGGTTGCTGCACGCCAGGCGCGTTCTGGCCGGCCAAGGTGGAAAATGGAAGCAATAAGCCCACCGATCAAAAAGACCAGGGCGATAATGGCACCCGTTCCATAAAAGCGCACACTGTCTTCGGCGGGTAACAGCTCAACAGTAGAGTAACTCTGGCCGGTAAACACGGCGAGAAACAAACCCTGGCCGACGCCAATCAGAGTGGTCAAAAAAATAACTGAAAATGCGGGATGCATATTAATCTCCAGTAAAATTAGTAACGAGTATCTAGTGACAAGAGACGAGAAACTTCGTTAGTAAATATTAATTCTCTAAGCAAGGGGTTAAGTACAGCTCCAGGTTTTTTGTCACTTGTAACTTGTCCCTCGCCACTGCTGGTAATTTGCCTAAGTAAATTACCAGCTGGTTGAATCGTCCAGTGTTGTGTCATCGACAGGTGCTGCATGTCCACGTTGTTCCTTCTTCAAAGGATTATCCGCACGAACAAGTTCATCTTCATGAATATGCAGGCGGGTCTTACGTCGAGGCAAGTAATGGTTAGATGGTTTGGTGCCCCATTCAGGCATCAGGGCATAACCACCTTCCTCGCGGATCGCAATCGATACCGCTGACTGTGGGTCATGTACATCACCAAATAAACGTGCACTGGTTGGACATGACATAACACAGGCAGGTTTACGTTCAGCCTCAGGTAATGTTTCATCATAAATTCGATCCACACAGAGGGTACATTTTTTCATTACCTTCTGATGTTCATCGATTTCACGAGCACCATATGGGCAGGCCCAGGAACAATACCGACAGCCAATACACTTGTCATAATCGACCAGTACAATGCCATCTTCTTCGCGTTTGTAACTGGCACCAGTTGGACAGACGGGTACACAGGGGGGATCTTCACAATGCAGACAGCTCTTTGGAAAGTGAATGGTTTCTGTATTTGGAAACTCACCGGCCTCATAAGTCTGTACACGGTTAAAGAATGTTCCAGTTGGATCCTTGCCATAAGGATTGTCGTCAGACAGGCTTCCTGCTGAACCGGATGTGTTCCATTCTTTACAACTGGTAACGCAGGCATGGCAGCCTACGCAAACATTCAAATCAATTACCAGGGCTAATTGAGTCATTACTTATCTCCCCCAGTCGATTTGTTAAAGCGACCGGCAAAGAAAGCCTGCCATTTACGTTTTAGTCCGGTGCCCGGTACAGCGGGCATAGGATCAAACTGGGGGTAGGACACTTTCTCTTCTGCATCACCTGCTTTATAAACACGTACACGTACGTCATACCAACCAGCCTGACCCGAAAGGGGATCAGAATTGGACACGTGTTCGCCACTTTCACTGGTGGGTAGCTCTTCAGAGATCAAATGGTTAAGCAGAAAACCCTGGCGGGATTCATTGGCATCATTATCCAGGTTCCAGGCACCGGAAGCTTTGCCGATGGAGTTCCAGGTCCAGACCGTACCGGGTTCGACCGCTTCACTAAAGCGACACATACAACGGACTTTACCGTGCATGGATTCCACCCAGATCCAGTCACCATCACCAAAGCCATGTTTTTCACCTAAGGATGGATGTAGATGCAAATAGTTATAGGTGTGTATCTGTCGTAACCAGGCATTTTGCGAATCCCAGGAATGATACATGGCCATTGGACGCTGAGTGATCGCATTCAATGGATACTTATGTTTATCACTTAACTGTGATTCCAGTGGCTCTGAATAGAACGGTAAAGGATCAAAATGCGTTTCGATACGCTTACGCAAATGTTCCGGTGGCTGTTTACCCGGACGCTTGCCCTGTGCCGCCAGACGGAATTTCTGCAGGACTTCCGAATAAATATGAATATTGATGGGTTCTTCAAAACGGGTCAGGCGATGTTCCTGTGCCCATTTCAGATAACCACGATTCCAGTTACGCATGTATTGATAAGACTTGGGTAATTCATAATGGAATACACAATTGTTCTTTTCATACATTTCCCACTGGCTAGGGTTAGGTTCACCCTTCATGAATTTCTCGCCACCTTTACCACGCCAGCCGGCAAGGAAACCAATGCCTGAACCGGGTTCAACTTCATAATTGGTAATGAAGTCAGGATAGTCGCGATACTTGCGCTCACCTTTTTCATTTACAAAAGCCGGTAACTTCAGACGCGTACCAAGTTCAATCAGGACTTCCTGGAAAGGTTTACATCCACCTTTGGGAGGAACAACAGGAATACGTACGGAATCGGCTGGACCATCAAATTCTGAGATAGGACGATCCAGCATGGACATCACATCATGGCGTTCCAGATAAGTGGTATCTGGTAAGACCAGATCCGCATAAGCTACCATCTCAGACTGGAAAGCATCACAGACGATCATAAATGGTATTTTGTATTCACCATCTTCATTTTTGTCATTAAGCATCTTACGAACTTCATCGGTATTCATGGTGGAGTTCCAGGCCATGTTCGACATGAAGATCATCAGGGTATCAAGAGAATAAGGGTCGCCTCGGTGGGCATTGGTGATCACATTGTGCATCAAACCATGAGCCGAGAGTGGGAATTCCCAGGAGAAGGCTTTATCAATACGCACGGGTTTATTGTTTTCATCCACAAACAGATCATTAGGATCGGCTGGCCAGCCCAGTGGCATACCATTGAGTGGTATATTGGGTTTGACGTCATCGGGACCTTTGGGTGGTTTGGCGCAGGGTGGAATAGGGCGTGGGAACGGTGCTTTATGACGGAAGCCACCAGGACGATCAATAGTTCCTAAAATGGACATCAGGATCGACATGGCACGAATGGTCTGGAAACCATTGGAGTGAGCGGCAAGTCCGCGCATGGCATGGAAGGCCACCGGGTTACCGGTAACCGTATCGTGTTCCTTGCCCCATACATCAGTCCAGGCAATAGGTAGCTCAATCTTTTCATCACGGGCGGTAATGCCCATTTCATAGGCCAGACGTTTAATAGTTTCGGCGGGAATACCAGTAATCGTTGCGGCCCATTCGGGGGTGTACTCTTCGACCTGTTCTTTAAGTAGCTGGAAAGAAGGCTTAACAGGAACTTTATCTTCGAGCTGGAATTCACCGAGCAGGTATGGGTCAGCATTTTCCGTCAGCGTATTAACCGGTTTATCGGTTTTGCGATCCCACCAGAGTTTGTTCTGCGGGTCATAACAGCCTTCTTCGACTTCAACGTCTTTCAGGCGGACGAACATACCATAGTCATCACTGGCTTCATCCAGATTAACCAGTTCAGCGGCATTGGTGTATTGCACCAGGAAATCACGATCATAAAGACCCTGTTTAATTAGCTCATGGGTGATAGCAAGGAACAGGGCATTGTCCGTGCCGGGTTTAATGGGGATCCATTCATCGGCAATGGCCGAATAACCGGTACGTACGGGATTGATTGAAATAAAACGGCCACCATTGCGTTTAAATTTGGACAGGGCCATTTTCATTGGATTGGAGTGATGATCTTCAGCGGTGCCAATCATAATAAACAGTTTGGCTCGATCCAGATCTGGCCCACCAAATTCCCAGAATGATCCACCGATGGTGTAAATCATACCGGTGGCCATATTTACAGAACAGAAGCCGCCATGAGCTGCATAGTTGGGAGTACCGTATTGCTTGGCAAACATGCCGGTCAGCGCCTGCATCTGATCACGACCAGTGAACAGGGCGAATTTCTTTGGATCAGTTTTACGTATATGGGCCAGACGTTGTTCCATGATATCGAAGGTTTCTTCCCAGCTAATTTCTTCAAACTGGGCATCACCGCGCTCGGTGCCGGGAATGCGTCGCAGAGGTTTGGTCAGTCGTGCGGGAGAATATTGCTTCATGATGCCAGAAGCGCCTTTGGCACACATGACACCCTTGTTCAGCGGGTGGTCGGGATTACCCTGAATGTAGCGGACTTCACCGTCACGCAGGGTGACGCGGATACCACAGCGACAGGCGCACATGTAACAGGTGGTATTGCGAACCTCAGTGCGACCTTCAGGTGCCATCAGGGCAGAATTTTGCATCGACATTTCGTAACCTTAAAATTTTTTTATGCTGCTTGGAATTTAGACAAACCAGATTATACGGTTGGACATCCGTACTGACTAATCAGGTTTATTATAATAATTATAAAATACGTATATAGTGATTTAGTAATATACGAAGTCTATCCCTCATGGGAACAACATCCAGGTTAGAAATTATAGCAGTTAGTAAATGTTATGCAGGGTCTAAATAGTTGTTTCAAATCAATATTTTCTGACTATTTGTGGTATTCTCTTGATGTTGGCAGGGTGAGGTGTTGTGTTGATTAAAAAAGACGCTGACCAGAAGCAGATAAAAACAACTTATCTACTCAGGTATTCTCCGGGGATGTGTGAGCAGTAGGCGATTGATGAGAGAAGAAAAAATTTGATTAAAAATAAATTCCATTTATATAAAGCAAGATAAATATGAATTGAGTTTCTTTCCCTAATAGTTCAATGTAGCCAGGCTTTGTTCCACCTATATTGGTGGTAACAATCTGGGTATGGATTAAAAGAAATTTTGTCCAGCCTGGTAACCAGTTTTATAAGATTTTGGTATCATTCGAAATCTTTGTGTGGGCCGGGGAATAACAGAACCATTTGTTTTCTCCTGGAATCTATGAATCGACATCCGGAAAGGAGGAGAGTCGATGGCGGACATTATCGCTACCAATGAAACAATCCTCGTCGTAGGCGGGGGCATCAGTGGCATGACTGCAGCGCTTGAAGCGGCAGAATATGGCAAGCAAATTATCCTGGTGGAAAAGAACCCCAGTGTTGGCGGACGCGTTAGCCAACTCTACAAGTATTTTCCCAAATTATGCCACCCAACCTGTGGCCAGGAAATTAACCAACGTCGAATCAAGGCGAATCCAAATATTCGCATGATGACCATGACGGAAGTGACTTCAGTATCGGGTGAAGAAGGTAACTACTCGGTAACGCTGACCAGTCAGCCTCGTTATGTAAATGAAAACTGTACGGCCTGTGGTGACTGTGGTGACGTTGTTGAAGCTGAATTCGATGATGACTATAACTACGGTCTGGGTAAACGCAAAGGCGTTTATTTGCCACATAAAATGGCATACCCACAACGTTATGTTTTAGATCCTCAGATTGTTGGTACGCCGGATGCAACCAAAGCAGCCGAAGCCTGTAAGTATGGTGCGATCGACCTCGATATGCAGGAAGAAACAAACACCATTACTGTCGGCGCGATTATCTGGGCAACTGGGTGGAAACCTTACGATGCCAACAAGATCCAGCCTTATGGCTATGATCGCATTCAGAATGTAATTACCAGTGTTGAGTTTGAACGTCTGTCTGATCCACATGGTCCGACTGGTGGCAAGATCCTGCGTCCTTCGGATGGTAAAGAAGCAAAAGATATCGCTTTCATCCAGTGTGCAGGTTCTCGCGATCAAAACTATCTCAAGCATTGTTCACGCATCTGCTGCATGGCCTCATTGAAACAGACTACTTACGTTCGTGAACGTTATGGTGATGAAGGTAAGGCTTCAATATATTACATCGACATCCGTGCCATTGACCGTATTGATGACTTCTACCAGAAAGTTCAGGCGGATGAAAACGTACATTTCATCAAGTCTAAAGTAGCCAATATTGTTGAAGACAAGGCCAGCGGTAATCCTGTATTGCGTGGTGTTGATACTGAAGGTTACAACCGTTACGAGAATCCACACGAGCTGGTTGTACTGGCTGTGGGTATGGAACCCAGCGTACCTGCTGGTGATTTCCCTGTAACAGTTAAAGTTAATGAACATGGATTTATCGAACAGGATGAATCTAATGGCGCGATTTTCGCGGCCGGTTGTTCAGCCGATGCGCTGGACGTGAATCGTGCAGTACAAAGTGCGACCGCCAGTGCGTTGCGTGCGATTCAGGTTGTCAATCGTGTTGCCGGTACGGAGGGTTAAGCAGTGGCTGATGAAATCAAGATAGGTGCATATATCTGTCAGGGTTGTGGTATCGGTGATCGTGTAGATACCGCACAAATGGCGCAGGTTGCACAGCGTGATGCAAAAGCAAGTATCGCACGTGAACATGAATTCCTGTGTAACGCCGAAGGCGTGAAAATGATTCAGGATGACATCGATAATGAAGGTGTTAATCGTGTTGCCATCGTGGCCTGTTCACGTCGCGCCAAGACTGAGGCTTTCAACTTTCAGAATGTGGCGATAACTCGCGGTAACATTCGTGAAGGTGTCATCTGGGTTCGTCCAGATACCGACGAAGCTCGTGAAACCACTCAGGACATGGCTGACGATTACACGCGTATGGCTGTGGCAGAATGTAAATACATTGGTGTTCCAGACAACAGCGAAGAAGCCCAGTATAACCGTACTATCATGGTAGTCGGTGGTGGTATCTCTGGTATGACAGCCGCTACTGAAGCAGCTAAAGCTGGCTATCCGGTACATCTCATAGAGAAAACCGGTGCTTTGGGTGGCGCAGCTGCCAAATCATGGAAACGTATTCCACAGAAATCACCTTATAGAGATCTGGAAGATACCGGTGTTGCAGAGTTAATCAGTGAGATTGAAGCGAGTGACAAAATAACGGTTCACCTGAATTCAACACTGACTAAAACTTCCGGTGCTCCTGGTCGGTTCTCCGCAGACATTACGACTGAAAGTGGCTCTACAACGACTGAAAACTTTGGTGCCATTATTCAGGCTTCGGGTTATAGCGAGTACGATGCTAATCAGTTGCCGGAACTCGGTTATGGTAAGTCGCCTAATGTGGTCACTCAGGCTGAACTGGATGCAATGGCATTAGAAGCCAACGGCGGGCCAATCAAGACTAAAGATGGCAAAGACATTAATAGTGTTGCTTTCGTACAGTGCGCGGGTCAGCGTAGTGAAAAAGAAGGTCACCTGTCTTACTGTTCCGGTCATTGCTGCATGAGCTCTGTTAAACAGGCTATGTACTTCAAGGATCAGAATCCAGCCGTTGATACCAACGTTATTTATACCGACCTGCGTATGCCAGGTGCCGGTGGTGAAGACTTCTACCGTGGTGGCCAGGAAAAAGGTGTGACCTTTACCAAGGGCTCGGTTAGCGAAGTTGTTACCAGTGGCAGTGAGCTGGAAGTTAAATTCAAGGATTTAATCCTGAATGAAGACACCAGTGAAAAAGTTGATTTAGTCGTGCTGGCAACTGGTCAGGTTGCTAACTCCGGTCTGAACATTGATGAAGTCGGTCAGGATGAGCCGGGTGAATGGCAGTCTAATCCAGAATCTATTCTGAACCTGAGTTATCGCCAGGGCAAAGATATGCCCCAGCTGACTAAAGGTTTTAACGATTCACACTTTATCTGTTTCCCATATGAAACACGCCGTACGGGTATTTATGCCTGTGGTCCAGTGCGTCGTCCAATGGACATGCAACAGGCAATAGAGGATGCGGCTGGCGCGACTATGAAAGCGATTCAGGCGGTGGAAAATGCGGGTAAGGGACGCGCTGCACATCCTCGTGCAGGTGACCTGTCATACCCAATCTTCCGTCGTGAAGGTTGTACCCAGTGTAAACGTTGCACGGTTGAGTGTCCCTTTGGTGCGATTGATGAAGACGAACAACGTTTTCCTCAGTTCAACGAAGCGCGTTGCCGCCGTTGTGGTACCTGTATGGGTGCCTGCCCAGTACGTGTTATTTCGTTTGAGAACTACTCCGTCGATTCTGTTGGCCAGCAGCTCAAGATTGTGGACATCCCCGATGAATTTGAGGAAAAACCACGTATTCTGGCACTAGCCTGTGAAAATGATGCTTATCCAGCGTTAGACATGGCGGCCATGAACAAGGTTGAGTACAGTGCTTTTGTTCGTATTATCCCGATTCGTTGTCTGGGTTCGACTAACCTTATCTGGATTACTGATGCACTCAACAGCGGTTATGATGGTGTTGTGCTGATGGGTTGTCAGAAAGGTGAAAACTATCAATGTCACTTTGTACGTGGTTCTGAAATTGCTCATGTTCGTATGAGTAAGGTTGACGATACCCTGCAGTCATTGAGTCTGGAACCTGAACGTGTATCTGTACATGAAGTTGCGATTACTGATATTGAACGAGCACCTCAGATCATCAACGAGATGGCTGAGACTATCGAAAATATCGGCATGAGCCCATTCAAATTCTAGGAGCTGATGATGAGTAACTTAAATCAAGCAATGGTTGAGAAATACCGCAACAGCTTCCTTCAGGAAGTGCAGGCCAATGTGGAAGAGGGCGACTGGGTCAAAATGTGCATGCAGTGTGGTGTATGTGCAGGTTCCTGCCCGATGGGTCCTTACTGGGAACATCCTCCGCAGGAGATCTTTATGATGATTCGTGCAGGTAAGCGCGAAGAAGTACTGTCTTCAGATTCTATGTGGATGTGTACCTCTTGCTATAACTGTATTGCACGTTGTCCTCGTGGATTGCCTATTACCCATATTATGCATGGTCTGGCGCATTATGCTGACCGTTTGGGTCTGGCACCAAAAGAACAGCCTACACGCAAGTTTGCCAATAAGTTCTGGGACAACCTGACCAAAAAGGGTCGTGTTAATGAGCTTAAATTGGGTCTGGCTTTATACTTCATGAATGGTTTTTTCGAAGGCATCAAAGTGGCTCTGGCTAACCAGAAGTTAGGTTTAAATATGTTGAAAGCTAAACGCATGAGTATTGCGGAAATGTTTGGTGGACATGGCGTGAAGGATTCAAACGGTTTGCATGCAATCCTGAAAAAAGCACGTGAAATCGAACTGGCTAAAGCCGACGAGTTTAAAGGCTAGGAGTAAGTAATATGGCGAAGAAAGAATATTCCTTTTACCCTGGTTGTTCTTCACAGAAGGGTGCATCGGGTTCCAACTATCAGGTATCAGTAGATGCCATGTGTGACGTGCTGGATATCCAGTTAAATGATATTCCTGACTGGAACTGTTGTTCAGCATCAATTGGTTATGCCGGCGGTGGTGAATTACCTCGTCTGGCGCTGTCAGCGCGTAACCTGGCTCTATCTGAGGAAGCGAATCCAGGGCAGGATGTTGTTGCGACCTGTGCCGCATGCTGGTTAGCAACACGCGAAACCAAAGATCGTTTGCTGGATAATGGCGGATTAATGAAAGAAACCAACGAAGCGCTGTCCGCAGCGGGTCTGAAGGTGGAAGCTAATCAAAATGTTCGTCACATGGTTGAAGTGTTGATTGAAGACTTTGGTTATGAAGGTCTGGGTCAGCACGTGAAAAAACCACTAGAAGGCATCAAGATTGCTGGCTATGTCGGTTGTCAGACTAACCGTCCTTTCGGTATTGATGGTGAATCTTTTGAGAATCCTATGTACCTGGACAAACTGGTTGAAACCATGGGTGCAGAACCAATTACCAACTATGACAAGAAAGTTTCCTGTTGTGGTGGTGCCCTGGCATTCTCAGAACCAGAAAAAAGTCAGGCCCTGATCAAAGATATTATCGAGTCAGCCTATGACAGCGGTGCAGAAATGATCGCAACACCTTGTCCAGTCTGTCAGATGAACGTCGAAGTTTATCAGGACCAGATCAATGCCAAGTACAAGACCAAGTTTGATATACCCGTTGTATACTACAGTCAGTTAATGAGTGTGGCTTACGGTAAATCAGGTAAGGAAGCCGGTCTGGATGGACAGGTTATCCGCGCGAAGAAACTGGAAGAAATTGCTAGCAAGTAAAGGCAATTTACTCTGATAAAAAAACCCCTTTTACAGGGGTTTTTTTATGCCTGCATATATTCAGAAATGTATTGATATCGGTGAATTACTGGCTAAACAGGTGTTCCGAATTTCGGTTGACTACAACGCTTCATGTTCGTGGTGAATCCTTCGACATTACTCAGGAGAGCCTTGTTGAACCATGAACATAAAGCTGAAATAGTTATTCACCCTTCGCACTTCAGAACCCCTTCGGGTTTCGTCAAGTATTTCCTACGCTTCTTTACGGTCACAGGCTCAGGGCGAACGGTGTTGACTGGACAGGAACTCGGAACATTTATTTAGTTGATCTTTCTGTTTAGACACAGGCGACTGTGAAATTACAGTCTGATAATATTTTGTCATCTTCTGTGCAAAGTGAAGTGCGGACCATTATCCAGCCTGGATAAGGTCATGGCCACTCCATTTACTTCTGGAGGACAGGTTTCAGTCACAAAACAGATTTTCAAAATAGTGTTCATGCATCCGGTGTTTGATGAATGGTGCAGGGATTATGTGAACTAAAAATGAAACTTAAATGACATTTTTATGACTGGGTTTTTCAGGCAGGACCAAAAAAGCCAGCAACAGGTGCCGGCTTAATTTGGTGTTTAGAGATGAGACTAATCAGGTATTAGTCTTCAATAAACTTGTCAATCGGGTCTTTCTGTTTATTTTGTTCGATTTCAGCCTGACGACGCATTTCGAGCACTTCTTTACGGTCTTCCATACGTTCGTCGTATGCACCTTCATGCATAGGAATACCGATTTCACCGAATAATACCTGTTTGAGTAGACGATAGGAAAACTTCAGGCGCTCAACATCATCTGTGGTGATGGTTTTAAATTCCTTATCCGTAATATTGTACATCTTACGGAAGTTGGGAGCCTTGAGGAACTCATTAAAACGGTCAATATCAAAACAGGCCATAAAGAAAAACTGGAAACTGGTCGGTGTGGGTGAACCAATTGATGGGCCTGCTGATTTTCGCTTAAGGATGATCTGGTAATAAGTCCGGTTCAGTTCATCGAATTCTTCAACCTGTTGTTCTTTACGGTATTCCTCAATCGTGAGTTCACGATCTTCATCGTGACCTTTACAGTGGTCTTCATTGACCATGGCATAGTTCTGCTGATCGTGATATTCATCCGATTTACGTGAAGACAATAATGCGACCGGGTAATAGCGGCAGGCGGTCGGGCGATCTTCATAAACTGTACAGCCCTTCTCTTCTTCCATAAACAAACAGACTGGATCAACATCGGTGGTTCGCAATTTGACACCAGGCATACCATGGGAATCCATTTCAAAGGGCACAGTGTGTTTTTTTAGAAATTCACTGGAGGTCATGCCCAGGCGATTTTTCAGGCGAATAATGTCATAGGGTGCCAGGGTGATATCAGCCTGTTTACAGCAGGCATTAAAACAGGAAATTCCAGGATAGCAGTTAAAGCAGAATTTGGTATCTGGGGTTAACTGCGCAGGTTGCACCGGGCTGTTAAATGGGATGTCGTTAAATTCGTTGTTACTCATTACCTTACTCCGTGAAGGGAAATCCACGCCGGGGATCCACCTTAATTACTAATGGGAACCGTGAATTATACCCTAAACAGGGTTGAGGGACGAGTTACGAGGCACGAGTAAAAGCACCATTTTTTATGGTTCCAGAGTGAATACTTTACTTTTTTTGGGGTGCTTTATGTGGGTTATGTGCTGTATAGGATATACAGGTGTGTGGGGTGCGGGGATGCAGCAGAGTAAGCTTTTGCACTGTAGAACCGCGCAGGCGCGTTTCATTCAGCACTTCATCGCGTTGTTCAGGTCGCGTTGGATTTTCCTCGTTCCCTGTCACTCGTAACTCGTCCCTTTTTTACAGGCATAAAAAAACCGGAGTCCTTTCGGACTCCGGTTTTTTGTAGAGACCGACCGAAGTCGGTCTCTGACTCTAAAACTATTCTTATTTGAACAGTTTAGACTTGTCGACCAAATCAACGTGTGCACGCTTGAAGCATGTCCACTTTTTGGTGTTCTTGTCATAGATAGAGTTAACGAAGCAATGCCAGTTTTCTTCGTCGACAAAGTTCTTGTCAGTACGATAGTAGAAACCAGGGTAACGAGATTCCTGACGGAATTCGATGTGCTTCAGATGCGCTTCAGCTGTCAGGATGCGGTGATAATTTTCCCAGGCACGAAGTAATTCGTGAAGGTCTTTAGCACGCATTTTTTCAGCATCTTCTTTAAGCATGTCCAGTTTTTCACCGGCTACTTTCATCATTTCGGCGTTAGTGTTGTAGTAAGTTGCAACACCCGCTACGTACTCATCCATAATTTTCTGCAAACGGAACTGCAGCATTTTTGGAGTGATGTAGTGAGGGTTAACGTCGATTGCAGTGGTGTAGTCCTTGTGTTCCAGGTAGGTCTTAACTGGCTGCATGATTTCATCAACCAGAGTCTGAACGTCAGTGTCCAGTTCAGGCGTAAAGTCTTTGTTGTCGATGCAGTATTTAACCATTGCTTTAGCAGCAAGACGGCCTTCAGCATGTGAACCTGAAGAGAACTTATGACCAGATGCGCCAACGCCGTCACCAGCAGTGAACAGACCGTTAACCGTAGTCATACCACGGTAGCCCCAGTTCCAGCCCTGTGGAAGATGCTCAGGTACGCCAGCTTCTGTTTCAGTAGTTGGTGCGCCAACATCAGTAGGACCAGAAGTCCAGATACCACAACAACCTGAGTGAGAACCCAGCAGGTATGGTTCTGTAGGCATCAGTTCAGAGTTTTTCTTTTCTGGTTCGATGTTTTCACCAACCCAGATACCACACTGACCAACACACATGTCGAGGAAATCTTCCCATGCTTCTGCTTCCAGATGCTTAACTTCACGTGGAGACAAAGTTTCACGTAAGTTAGCCAGAGCAGTCACAGTGTCCATCCAGATAGGACCACGACCTTCTTTCATTTCTTTCAGCATCAAGTGATTACGTAAGCAAGATGCAGGAACCGCAGCATGACCGTATGGAGGATAGTCATCCAGCATTTCTTTGTTCTTTTCCATATAAGCTTCGCCATAGGCGTTAGTAGCTTTAGATTTGAACAGTAAGAACCATGCGCCTACAGGACCGTAACCGTCTTTGAAACGAGTTGGTACGAAGCGATTTTCCATCAGGGTTAACTCAGCGCCTGCTTCAGCAGCCATTGAGTAAGTAGAACCAGCATTCCATACTGGATACCATGCACGACCTGTACCTTCACCAACTGAACGTGGGCGGAAGATGTTTACACAACCACCAGCCGCTAACAGAATAGCTTTGGCTTTAATAACAATAACTTTGTTATCACGAGTAGAAAAACCAGCTGCGCCAGCAATGCGGCTAGGGTCGTTCTTGTCGTTGATCAGTTTAACAATGAAGATACGTTCTTCGATGTTTTCCATGCCCAGTGCTTTCTTCGCAGCTTCAGCAACGATCCACTTGTAAGATTCACCGTTGATCATGATCTGCCATTTACCGGAACGTACAGGTTTGCCACCATCTTTCAAAGATGTCATACCTTTAGAACCGTCAAAACGCTCACCGTTTTCGTCAGTTTTCCAAATAGGCAGACCCCATTCTTCAAACAGATGTACAGATTCGTCTACGCAACGACCAAGGTCATAAGCTAAATCATCACGGGTAATACCCATCAGATCGTTAGAAACCATACGCGCGTAATCCGCTGGATCCTGCTCTGGACCAATGTAAGTGTTAATTGCAGACAGACCCTGTGCTACTGCACCGGAACGATCCATAGCGGCCTTATCGACCAGCTTAACTGTCAGATCATGTCCATCTTTTTTGGCGGCATCAAGCCAGCGCATGAGTTCAAAACCAGCGCCACAGCATGCCATACCACCACCGATGAGAAGAATGTCTACACTCTCCTCGACGACTTCAGGATTACCAAATTCTCCTGCCATGTTGAGTTACCTCTATAATATATAAACTAAAATTAAAAATTTTTATTTGCAGATACAGTTACTTACAAATCAACTCACTGGGATCGCCAGCACGGTAACCATTCTGCTCATTGTGATTGAAGAAATGGTTATCAGCGATGTTAGCCATTACTGCTTCAGCTTTACCCGCATAAGGATCGATAGAACCTTCTGGTGTAGTACGGATTGGGAACTTGAAGCGTTTCATGGTGCCGTTACGGAACTTGATAGTCCACATAATGGAATCAGTACCGCGCAGAGGCTGTACAGAACCACCTAGAGGAACAACGTCAGCATAGTGGCGGCATTCGATAGCTTGCTGAGGACAAATCTTCACGCAGCTATAGCATTCCCAGCACTGTTCTGGTTCCTGGTTATAAGCTTTCATGGCATGGCCGGTATCAGAACCGTCCTTATCCAGTTTCATAAGATCGTGCGGGCAAATGTACATGCACGCTGTCTTATCTTGGCCTTGGCAGCCATCGCACTTTTCGGTACGGACAAAAGTAGGCATCTTATTAGACTCCTTCGGTTTTAGTTAACTAAAAATTTAAACGTTTAAACTTCATTTTTAAAAATATGTTCACTGAATACATAAATGTAAACGATGAGCATAGGGTTAAACTATCTGGCGGAGTGTCCGGACAGTTTGACTTCGGTTTTTTCGTCATCCTTCAGGCTGGCGTAATATTTACGCAATACAGCCAG
>JAPHRJ010000089.1 GCA_026196045.1 Gammaproteobacteria bacterium | reverse complement strand
TTGTATAAGGGGTTAAAGGGGTTTAAAGTTGACTACCACGGCCTTGAAGGATTGATCGAAGCAGGTCTGGAACAGGGGATACTTTCAGAACAGGATGCAAGCCTGATCCGCGAAGCCGATAAGGCTCGTACAGATGTAATTCGTGTTGATGATTTTGAATTCTAACGACTCTGGATTTAAATAGAATGACTGATACTACAGCAACAACCAGCAAGAAAAAAACGACTCGCCGCTCAACAGCGAAAAGTCGTTCAGTATATATTGTGGATGGAAGTCGTACACCACAGTTAAAAGCAAAAGGTAAACCCGGCCCTTTTACCGCGGCAGAGCTGGCCATCGCCTGCAGTCGGCCATTATTGGCTCGACAGAATTTTGAACCCGATGTGTTTGATGAAGTGATTTTAGGTTGTGTCATGCCCGGACCCGATGAAGTCAATATTGCTCGGGTTGTCGCCTTACGCCTGGGTTGTGGTGTTGATGTACCTGCCTGGACGGTGCAACGAAATTGTGCTTCTGGTTTACAGGCATTAGATAGTGCCGCACAGAATATTCGTATGGGACGTTCTGATCTGGTTCTGGCTGGTGGAGTCGAAGCCATGAGTCATGCACCGATATTACTGGGACAGGCAATGGCGGCCTGGTTGGGGGCCTGGACCCGAGCAAAATCCCTGCCTCTGCGTTTGAAGGCATTAGCACAACTTCGTCCAGCCTACTTTAAGCCCATTATTGGATTGCTGCGTGGTTTAACCGATCCGGTTGTGGGCTTATCAATGGGACAGACTGCAGAAAATCTGGCTTATCGCTTTAATGTTTCTCGCGAAGAAATGGATAGTTATGCGGTTCGTAGTCATCAACGTCTGACGCAGGCACAGGAACGTGGCTATTTAGCAGAAATTGAAACTTTATATGATACAGCGGGACATTTTTACGAACATGATGATGGGGTGCGTGCAGATTCTTCAGTAGAGAAACTGGGGAAATTAAAACCTGTTTTTGATCGTCCCTTTGGTCTGGTCACGGCCGGCAATAGTGCTCAGGTCACCGATGGGGCCAGTATGTTAATACTGGCCAGTGAAAAAGCGGTCGAGGAACACAATCTAACGGTGCGTGCTGAAATTAAAGATCTAGAGTGGGCGGCATTAGCACCGGAGCAAATGGGCCTGGGTCCTGTTCATGCCATGACACCTCTATTGAAACGTAACAAGCTCAAACTTGATGATATTGATTACTGGGAAATTAATGAAGCATTTTCTGCACAGGTATTAGCCTGTATAAAAGCCTGGGAAGATAAATCCTATTGCAGTGAGGAATTAGGACTACGAAGCCCGATGGGAACGCTGGATCAGGATCGTCTTAATATTGATGGAGGTGGTGTGAGTCTTGGTCATCCGGTGGGTGCCAGTGGCGCTCGCATTGTGCTACATCTTTTATCTGTACTTGAACGCAATAATGCACAAAAAGGCATGGCCAGTCTATGTATTGGTGGTGGCCAGGGTGGCGCTATTTTGATTGAACGCAAGGGTTAACTGAACACACGAACAGATTGATATATGACACGTATTCTTAACTTAATAACAAAATACTGGTTTTAACTATGAGCGACGCTGAATTCAAATATTGGAAAATTGAACAGGATGAAGAAAATTTCGTCTGGTTACACCTGGATAGAGCTGATGCCTCAACCAATACCCTGTCAGCTGAAGTTCTGCTTGAACTTGAAAGCCACCTTCAACAATTACATCGTCAGTCACCTCGTGGTCTGGTGTTACTCTCAGATAAAGAGAATGGTTTTATTGCTGGTGCCGATATCAATGAATTTGGCCAGTTTAAAGATCAGCATGCAGCACTGGAAGCCATTCATCGTGGTCATCGAATCTTTAATCTTCTCGAAAGTCTTAATTGTCCAACCATCGCATTAATACACGGATATTGCCTGGGTGGAGGAATGGAATTGGCATTAGCCTGCCAATACCGTATTGCAGATGATGATTCAAAAACTTGCTTAGGTCTTCCAGAAGTCCGTTTAGGAATTCATCCGGGATTTGGCGGTACGGTACGGGCCATTGAAGTAGCCGGTGTACTTACCGCATTAAATGTAATGTTAACGGGGCGCAGTTTATCCGCAAAAGCGGCCTGTAAAATGAGATTAATCGATTATGCGGTACCAAAACGCCATTTAAAAAATGCGGCCTATAGTCTATTGCGCCATCCTCCAGAGAAAAAGTCCCTTCCATTCTGGTTAACGTGGTTAAATCATCGTCTGATTAGACCATGGCTAGCTAAATATATGGTGTATACGGTTTCTAAAAAAGCCAACCGTGCACACTACCCTGCTCCCTATGCCTTGATTGATTTATGGGAAAAATATGTCGATGACCGCACGACCATGTTACATGAAGAAGCCGTTTCCGTTGCTAAGCTGATAACAGGGAAGACCGCGCAAAATCTAATTCGTGTATTTAACCTGCAAGAATCATTAAAAGATTTGGCTAAAACAGATGCTGCAAGACCTCGACATGTCCATGTGATTGGTGGTGGAGTGATGGGTGGTGACATTGCGGCCTGGTGTGCATTACAGGGTTTTAATGTAAGTATTCAGGATAACAGGCATGAAACTATAGCTCGAGTAATGAAAACAGCTTACGGATTATTTAAAAAACGCCTAAAACATCCACGTATCATAAAAACATCGTTAGATAAATTAATGCCCGACCAGCCTGGTTACAACCTTTCACGTGCTGATATTGTTATTGAAGCTATTTTTGAAGACCCGGATGTGAAACGTGAATTGTTTAGAAAAATAGAACCTCAATTAAAAGATACCGCATTGATCTGCACTAATACCTCAAGTATTCCTCTTGAAGATTTGACTGAAGCACTTGATAAACCCGAACGACTTGTTGGGTTACATTTTTTTAATCCGGTAGCCAAAATGCCATTAATAGAAATCGTTAAAGGTAAACACAGCTCGGATGAAAATGTAATCCGTGCAAGTGCTTTTGCCAAAGCCATTAGTCGTCTTCCTCTTCCTGTTAGCAGCAGCCCTGGATTTCTGGTTAATCGTGTACTTATGCCCTATTTGATTGAAGCCGTGATTCTAGCTGAGGATGGAGTTCCACTTAAAGTTATTGATGATGAAGCAGTTAATTTTGGCATGCCCATGGGACCTATTGAACTCGCTGATACCGTAGGACTGGATATCTGCCTTAAAGTGGCCGAGATATTGTCTCAAAGTCTGGATATTGATGTACCAGATATATTAAAAGAGTTGGTGGAACGAGGTACCCTGGGCAAAAAAACTGGCAAAGGGTTTTATACTTTCAAAAAAGGAAAGCCCGTCAAAATGCAGGCTGATAAGGATTATACGCCTCCCGTCGATATACAGGAGAGATTAATTCTACGCATGGTTAACGAGGTAGTTGCCTGTTTACGAGATAATGTTGTAGAGAACGAAGAACTGGCGGATGCCGGAATAATCTTTGGTACAGGTTTTGCTCCTTTTCGTGGTGGTCCCATGCACTATGTTCATGAACGTGGAGAGCAGCAAGTCTATAAGATGCTGGAAAAACTTCAACAACGTTATGGAAAACGTTTTCAGCCAGATCCTGGTTGGCAACAATGGCTAAAGGAAGCGTAAGGAAGTAATTATGACTAATTCTATTAAACAGGATGTCATAGACCTTGATGAAGCAGGTAACTTACATGGCTTATTATTAGAACGTGTAAGACGTTCACCAGATGCGATTGCTTATCGGTATTATCATCAGGACACATGGTTAGAGTTAACCTGGCAGCAGTTTGCTAATGATGTTGCTCGCTGGAAAGAAGCATTATGTCAGGAAGGTCTGAGTGAAGGTGATGCTATTGCCATAATGGTGCCGAATTGTCCTCAATGGATAATGCTTGAACAGGCTGCACTATCACTTGGGATAATCGTAGTGCCGTTATACATTAATGATCGTGCTGAGAATGTTGCCTATATCATTAAGGATGCCGGAGTCAAATTACTCTTAATCGAACATAAATCTCACTGGGATGAGTTGTGTGATATTTATAAAGAACTAGAAAATATCATCCGAATTGTAACGCTTGAGAAAATCGAAGTCATACACGATGATAGAGTCATTCTTGCTGATGACTGGTTACCTGACACTGCAACACCATTAACCAGCGTTAATATCGACAGGGATTCTCTTGCCACGATTGTCTACACTTCTGGAACAACAGGCCACCCAAAAGGCGTAATGCTAAGCCATTATAATATTCTGTGGAATGCACATAGTTCGCAACGCTGCGAAGACTTCTACCCCAGTGATCGGTTCCTGTCATTTTTACCTTTATCTCATATGTTCGAAAGAACCGCTGGATATTATATGGTAATGATAGTGGGTGCTCAGATATCATTTGCACGTTCTATCGAAAAACTGGCTAAAGATATGTTGACAGTCAGACCAACCGTTCTGGTGACAGTTCCACGTATATTTGAACGTGTCTACAATAAAATCCAGATGCAGCTTGAACAGAAACCAAAGCTGGCGGCCAAATTATTCATCCAAACAGTTAACACAGGTTGGCAGTGTTTTCTAAATAAACAGGGTAAATCAGGATGGAAATTCCATCAATTACTGTGGCCTTTATTAGATAGAATGGTTGCAGGTAAAATTCGTGCCAGGCTTGGAGGAAAACTCCGTCTGGCAATCAGTGGTGGCGCTCCCCTCTCCCCAGATATTGCAAGAACGTTTATTGGCTTAGGGATTGAAATTAGCCAGGGCTATGGGATGACTGAACTTTCCCCTGTCGTTAGTACAAATCTACTGAAAGATAATGATCCTTTTAGTGTCGGTCAGCCATTATCCGATGTGGAAGTAAAACTGGGCGATGATAAAGAGTTGTTGGTTCGTAGTCCAGGTGTAATGTTAGGCTATTACAATCAGGATAAGGCCACTCAGGATATTATTGATAGTGATGGCTGGCTACATACCGGTGACGTAGCAGATATCCGCAATAATCATATTTATATTACAGGAAGAATAAAAGATATCCTGGTACTTGCAAATGGAGAGAAGATCCCTCCGTCTGACATGGAGCTGGCAATCTGTAACGATCCACTATTTGAACAAGCTATAGTAGTTGGTGAAGGTCGATCTTTTCTTGGTGTGATTACTGTTCTAAATCCTGATAAATGGAAATGGCTTGCAGGACAGTTAAATATAAATATCTCAGATCCTCTGGCGCTTGATAATGATTTGGTAAGTGAAAAACTTCTTGAAATTATAGCTGACAAATTATCAGGGTTTCCTGGTTATGCCAAAGTTTATAAGGTTAAAGCCCTGCTCGATCCCTGGACCATTGAAAACAATATGATTACTCCCACAATGAAACTAAAACGAACCCAGATTCTGGCTAAATACCATGATGTTATTGAGCAGTTTTATCAGGGGCATTAAGTAACCCAATAAACCACGCCTATGTTACCTGAGAATATTCAACCTACTATTCGTGTTGTTCCTATGCCTGCAGATACTAATGCGGCCGGTGATATATTTGGTGGCTGGCTGATGTCTCAGGTAGATATTGCAGGAAGTATCGAAGCGCATAAGTTTTCTAATAAACGTGTCGTAACGGTTGCTGTTAATGAGTTTATTTTTCTGGCTCCGGTAAATGTTGGTGATATATTGAGTTTATATACGAGTATTATTAGACAAGGTAAAACTTCGGTTCGTGTTCATATAGATGGATATATTGAACGTAAAGCAGACACGCTTGAAACTATTCGTGTGACAGAAGCGGAAATTACTTATGTCGCGATTGATCTGGATGGTAAGCCGGTTTTAATTTGATAAATATGTCCTTGAAACATTCTTTATCATCAAAAACATGTTGTGTAATTTAAATAAATTACTAGCAGTTTGATGTTTTGTAATTAATATCAAACATTAAACAGATATTTGTTATTTTTTGTCTTATTCTCATTTGGCTGTCTAATTTGTTGTTGGTCAACTTTGTATCGCTAAGGAGAGGTGTAATGGGATGTTTTGTTGACTGGCAGGATAGCTGGAATACAGGTATTCTTGACTTAGATGACCAGCATCATTCCTTGGCCCAAAAACTCAATGATATTTTTGAACTGGTATGTCGAAGCATTGAGGTGCCGGCTATAGATCCTGGTAATGAAGAACTAAAATTACAGCTAGACGATTTCCTGGTTCATACTCGTGAACATTTTCATTGTGAATAATCTCATATGAAGCTGTCTAATTATCCAAACTATGCAATGCACAAAAAAGAACACAGTATGCTGATAGGTGAATTAACTCAGCTAATTATTGACATAAAGAAAGATAAATATAAGCCCAGTAAAACGACCTTGCGCGCATTAAAAAGCTGGATGGTGTGTCGCACATTATGGTTGCCGATCAGGAATACGCAAGATTTCACCTGGGTAAAGTATCAAATGCTATTCAAAATAAGGGCTCACGTTCTATTTAGCGTTTAACAGGCATATTATTTATAGTTCCAAGTGTAAACAAGTGTTAAAAATATATTCTGGTTTTGTAGGATAAAATCTTATCGCAAATTATGTATTTTCTGACTTGTCATGCAGCAATCAAAACTCCTAATCACTTTCTGTAAAAAAATGTTATTTTTTAATTAGTTACAATCTCTAATGTTTTCAATCTAAAAATACAATCAGTTTATTACTATATTGGTATATTACGCTAGTAGACATACAATTAATATTGATTAATGAATGCTTAATCTTGCTTAAGTCGGACTCTTTTCTGCCGTTAGTTAATCTAGACAATTTATCTGTTGTCGGGATGTTTAGAATAATTATTCGGATATAGCTATGAAAAAAAACTTTCCTGTTACAAATACTGAACAGACATTCGCTGGTGAATTAAGAATTATCTCTACAACCGATGAAAAAGGTATCACCACCTATGCCAATAGT
>JAPHRJ010000143.1 GCA_026196045.1 Gammaproteobacteria bacterium | reverse complement strand
TATACTCTATCAAAGGCTTACAAGCAAAACTTGAACTGATTTAGAAATCGGACAATTACGGATTAACTTTAAGAAAAACATGAAATTTGAGCCAAATCTCATTCCAGCGACCCTGATTCGACGTTATAAGCGCTTTCTGGCTGATGTCGAACTGGATAATGGGGAACAAATTACGGTACACACGCCGAATACAGGGAGCATGCTGGGACTGACCGAACCCGGTAGCCGTATCTGGTTACGAGATGCCGATAGCCCCAAATCGAAGCGTAAGTACCGATATAGTTGGGAGATAGCCTCAACCAGCTCAGAAGCCAGTTCAGTGCAGGTCTGTGTGAATACCCATCTGGCCAATAAACTGGTTGTTGAAGGTATTGGTGCGGGCCAAATTCTGGAATTACAGGGCTATACCGAACTTCGAACCGAGGTGAAATATGGGCAGGAAAACAGCCGTATCGACATTCTGCTACAAAATCAGCCCGATGAGCTCTGTTATATTGAAGTCAAAAATGTCACCGCAGCCCTGCAACCTGGGGTGGCCGCTTTTCCCGATGCGGTGACCACACGAGGAAGCAAACACTTGCGTGAGTTGATGAATATGGTGGAGCAGGGACATCGGGCGGTGATTTTTTTCTGTGTGGTCAGACCAGATGTGGATATTTTTCAACCAGCTGACAGTATTGATCCTGTCTACGGGCAGTTATTGCGGGAAGCGGTGAGTAAAGGTATTGAGGCACTGGCTTACCGGGCTTATATCTCAGACAGCGAAATTTTTCTGGAAAAACCCTTACCGGTAAACCTTCCAGATTTGTTATGAATGAATTCTGTGTTTTAATGCATTCCCATGTATAAACCCATCGAACTTTTTATCGGCTTACGCTATACCCGCGCCAAACGCCGCAATCATTTTATTTCTTTTATCTCCATGACCTCGATGCTGGGCATCACGCTTGGTGTGATGGCACTGATAACCGTTTTGTCAGTCATGAATGGTTTCGAGAAAGAAGTGCGTGAACGTATTCTGGATATGGTTTCTCATCTGACTATTTCAGATTTCAGCGGGCGTTTGCAAGGCTGGTCTGATGTGGTTGAGCTGTCTAAACAACAGGAACATGTGCTGGCCGCTGCTCCTTATATTGAAGCGCAGGGGATGTTGATCAACCGAGGACAGGTGAATGGCACTCTGATTCGTGGTGTGTTGCCAGAACTGGAACCCGGCGTGTCTTCTGTTGCACAGAAAATGGTGGAAGGCCAGCTCAAGGATCTGGTGCCAGGACAGTTCGGGATCATTCTGGGACGGGATTTAGCCCGAATCATTAATGCCAAAGTAGGCGACAAAGTAACGATGGTGACACCGAGCGCTCAGGTCACACCAGCTGGTGTGGTGCCTCGCTTGAAACGTTTTACCGTTAAAGGGATCTTCTACGTTGGTATGTATGAGTACGATAGCAGTATGGCCGTATTGCATCTGGATGACGCGCGTCGTGTGTTTCGTATGGATGACGGGATTACAGGTGTACGTTTAAAACTGGATAACCTGTTTCGTGCACCACAAATGCGTTATGACCTGCAGGAAACGGAGCTGGGTAAGTACTGGATACGGGACTGGAGTTCCTATCATGCCAACTGGTTTCGAGCCGTCAAAATTGAAAAACGCATGATCTTCCTGTTGTTGCTATTAATCATTGCCGTTGCCGCGTTCAATATTGTTTCTACCCTGGTGATGCTGGTGACAGATAAGGAAAGTGATATTGCTATCCTGCGAACACTAGGAGCATCACCGGGCAGTATTATGAAAATTTTTATGGTGCAGGGGACGATTATTGGTGTCGTGGGTACAGCGCTTGGTGTGGTTGCCGGTGTGTCACTATCACTAAATCTGGAAACGGTCGTGCCGCTTATTGAAGAACTGTTTGGCATGCGTTTTCTGGATCCGGGAGTGTACTACATCAGTGAACTGCCCTCGGATTTGCATTGGGATGATGTGTGGATGATCGGTATTGTCTCATTATTACTGGGAGTGGCAGCCACCATTTATCCTGCCTGGCGCGCCAGCCGGACTCAACCGGCGGAGGCATTGCGCTATGAATAGTACGGACATAGTTTTGCGATGTGAAAATCTAAGCAAGACTTTTCAGGAAGGGCCTCAGCCAGTTGAAGTATTGAAAAATGTTAGCCTGAGTTTATCCAGAGGTGAACAAATGGCGATTATTGGGGCATCGGGATCGGGTAAAAGTACTTTATTACATCTACTTGGTGGACTGGATACACCCTCAAATGGTCGCGTTGAAATCGCCGGCCAGGATATGGCTTCGCTTGATCAGGCCGCACGTGGCCGCCTGCGTAATCATGCTCTGGGTTTTGTTTATCAGTTCCATCATTTATTACCTGAATTCACTGCGCTGGAAAATGTGGCCATGCCGTTATTGATCGGTGGTGAAAGTACGATAAATGCCTCACAAGCCGCAATCGACATGCTGGAACGGGTTGGACTGGGACATCGTGTTAAACATAAACCCAATGAGTTATCAGGTGGTGAACGTCAACGTGCGGCGATCGCACGAGCACTGGTAACCAAACCATTATGTGTCATGGCCGATGAACCGACCGGTAACCTCGATACTAAAACAGCCGAAAAAATTTATTCGCTTATGTCTGAGTTAAACCAGGAACTGGGCACCAGTTTTATCGTGGTGACACATGATGAACATATTGCCAGTAAAATGAATAGCTGCTGTAGGTTAGATGATGGTGTGTTAACTCAGTTATAGTACTAACCTGTTTGTAACATTCGGCTCTAAATTATATTTCATTTCTATTTCATTGGACTTCATCTCAGTTTGAATTCTACCAGCCGATCTGGTTTGCCAGATAATTTCGCTGTTAGTTTTAATAAAAAGTAACATTTCATTCATAAGATACCCTGATTACTAAATAATTATTGATGTGAGTTTTTTTACTACACTAACTCACATTACCTTGCGATTGTGTAAACGTAATCGTCTTTCCTTGATATGTTTAACGATATGCAGGCGCCATAGCAAACGTATTGTTATAAAGCCAAGTAAGCCAGAAACCGTACTTACCGTAAAACAACCCAGCAAAAATGGCTCCCAGATAGCAGCTAATTCTGTTGCTAGCCATTCGGGAGAAGCCTGGAATTCAATATCCAGTGTTGGAGTCTGTAACATCCAGGTTCCCACCGTGTAGCAAAAATAAAATATGGGCGGAATGGTGACAGGGTTGGATATCCATACCATAGCAACCGCTATTGGCAGGTTGAAGCGGAAAATGATTGCACAGGCTGCGGCTGGTACCATTTGAAATGGAATTGGGATAAATGCCAGGAAAAGTCCAATTCCTATGGCATAGGAGACTGAACGACGATTTAGATGAAGCAGGTTTGGGTCATGGAGCAGGGTGCCAAAAATACGGTTCAAATGCGGATGGTTACAGATCTTGTGGTGATCCGGTAAGTAACGTTTGATGAGCTTTTTTGGCATAGCGTGTAATTATGTTCTAATTTGTGTGACTTGATTATGACCAAAATCAAATATTCCATTTGATTTTGTATCATACTATTTAACGGTAGCTATACGTATATCTCAAGGATGAAATGATGCGTACAGGGAGTTTAGCCTTTCTGGCTGGAATATGGGTGCTGCAGCAATGCAGCAGTTTGCCGCCTGTGTATCTGGCTTTGTTTCTAATTTTCACCATTCCTCTGGCCTTGCTGGTCTCTTACCCTCAATCATTCTGGTCATTGGCTGGCTGGTTTTTTAGTGGTTTTTTCTGGGCACTTCTCTACGCCAGTTTACTCCTGGCTAAAGGTTTACCTCCAGAACTGGAATCTCAAAATGTAATGGTCAATGGGTATGTAGCTGGTCTGCCTGAATCAAATGGACGCAGGGTTCGGTTTTTATTCGATGTCGAGTCCATGACTTATATGGGACAGGAGTATACCAGTCCTGGGCGAATTCGGTTGAGTTGGTATTATTTTGGCCGAAGTGGGCGAAGTGGCTGGCAAGGTCGATCAGTCGCTCCAGTGATAAAATCAGGGGATCACTGGCAGTTACAGGTTCGACTTAAACGTCCAAATGGGTTTCTGAACCCTGCGGGCTTCGATTACGAGGGCTGGTTATTTCAACAGGGAATTCGCGCCACTGGATATGTAAGAAATAGTACTAATAATCAGAAAGATACAGCGATCACTTCAAGTTATTTAGTTCATAAGTTACGTGAGAAAATTGCAAATAAAATTGGTCGCGATTTAGCCAGCTTTCAAAGTCAGGGCTTACTACAGGCTCTGGCGATTGGCGATAGAAGCCGAATTTCCGAGCGTCAGTGGGACTGGCTGCGGGACACGGGAACCAGTCACCTGTTGGCGATTTCCGGGTTACACGTGGGACTGGTCGCCGGCCTGTTCTTTTTGCTGGCCCGACGATGCTGGTGCCTGAGTGCTCGTCTGCTTACGTTCTATCCTGCTCCCAAAGCGGCGGCGGTGGTCAGTCTGCTCGGAGCTATTGTTTACGCCGCATTGGCAGGATTTTCGATCCCGACCCAACGGGCTCTGATTATGCTGGCCGTCGTCATGCTGGCAATCGTGACTGATCGGCATTTGTCTTCAAGCCGAGTACTGGCGCTGGCTTTACTTGGGGTACTAATATTCGATCCCTTATCCGTACTGTCTGCGGGATTCTGGCTGTCATTTGGGGCGGTAGCCTTCATTCTTTATGGTTTAAGTGGTCGTCTCACAGGGCGGGTAGAAAAAAAGGGTGGATGGTTGCGTCAAAGTTTGCGGGCCCAGTGGTGGGTCACCCTGGGACTGGCACCGTTAACCCTGTTATTTTTTCAGATAACATCTCTGGTATCCCTGCCAGCAAATTTTGTGGCTATCCCGCTGGTCAGTTTGCTGGTGGTTCCGTTGGCTTTAATCGGTAGTTTATTGTCGTTCGTATCCCCCGAACTGGCCCAATATCCATTTGAACTGGCGGCCAGTTTGCTCGATGGGCTGTCCTGGTTTTTATACCGGCTATCAACAGTATCTTTTGC
The DNA here is from genome assembly GCA_026196045.1 of Gammaproteobacteria bacterium. Taxonomy (GTDB): domain Bacteria; phylum Pseudomonadota; class Gammaproteobacteria; order UBA6429; family Thiohalophilaceae; genus JAPHRJ01. The sequence goes on along the minus strand of JAPHRJ010000143.1, from coordinate 16,884 downwards.
CAGTATCCGAATGGTGATGCCCGGCGGTTTAAGCCTGATACTGGCCTGCACCGGGATTGCCTGGCTATTAATGCCGCGAGGGATCCCGGCACGCTGGTTAGGTTTATTATTAATCTGTCCATTATTACTGGCTCGATTTGAACGCCCCGTGCAGGGTGAGGCCTTTTTTACCCTGCTGGATGTGGGACAGGGACTGGCAGTGGTCGTGCAAACACAAAATCATGTGCTGGTTTATGATACCGGGCCAAGGTTTAGCCGCCAGTTTGATACGGGTAAGGCGGTTCTGGTTCCCTTTTTACGCCAACAGGGCTATCAGTCGATTGATAAGTTACTTATCAGTCATGGTGATAATGATCATATCGGTGGCGCATTTTCACTGCTCAGGCAGTTTCCAGCTTCAGATATCCGCAGCAGTGTTCCGCAAAAACTCAAAGCCGGTGGTATTTTACAAACGGTGAATCCATGTGTTGCTGGTGATTACTGGCAGTGGGATGGGGTCAGTTTTGAAATTCTGCATCCAGCAAAGGCATCAAATTATGATGAAAACGATGCCTCCTGTGTGCTGAAGATCCAGATGGGGAATCAGAGTGTGCTGTTAACCGGTGATATCGAGCAAAATGCTGAACAACAACTTGTGAAAATGGCAGCCGATAAACTACAGTCCAGTATTCTGGTTGCACCGCATCATGGCAGTAATACCTCCTCAACGGTGGCGTTCATTTCCGCGGTCGAGCCAGAATATGTTCTGTTTCCAGCCGGTTATCTCAATCGTTACCGTTTTCCACATAATAAAGTTGTAGAACGTTATGCCGAGGCAGGAGTCAAAATGCGCACTATTGCAGAAACGGGTGCCATGCAAATAAGGCTGGGCAGCTCGGATCAGCCTTTATCTCTAGAGCATTACCGTAAGAAGTCACGACGTTACTGGCATACATCCAGACTGTGAGCCAGTTTGCTGCCTGGTTAATTAGCCAAGCTTTTTCTTTCCGCAAAGCGCTGATTTTGCTAAAGTTAGGTGCCGTTTTTCGGCGTATATTTTTATAATAAACAAAAGGGTTTCAATTCTGTGTTTGAAATGATCCAGGCTGGCGGTTGGCTAATGCTGCCCATTCTTCTTTCTTCCATTATCGCGCTGGCCATCACGGGTGAACGATTCTGGTCCCTGCAACATAAACGCATCGCGCCTAAACATTTAGTTGGTCAGGTCTGGCAATGGTACAAAGGGGGCTCACTGGATGAAGAACACATCACAGCCCTGTCAAAAAACTCACCCCTTGGACGAATCCTGGCTTCTGGTCTGGTTAATCGTGAGCATCCCCGTGAAATTATGAAAGAAGCGATTGAAGAAACAGGCCGGCAGGTGGTGATGGAACTGGAGCGCTATCTGAATACGCTGGGAACCATTGCTTCAATTACTCCACTGTTAGGATTGCTTGGAACGGTAATCGGCATGATCAAGGTCTTTGCCGCGATTACGACTCATGGTGTTGGCAACCCCGGTGTACTGGCGGGTGGAATTTCAGAAGCGCTGATTACAACGGCGGCGGGTTTGTCGGTTGCTATTCCCAGTCTGATTTTCTATCGCTTTTTCCGCGGTCGGGTTGATGAACTGGTTCTGGTGATGGAAGAAGAAGCACTAAAGATAGTTGATGTCATGCACGGTGAACGTGAAAAGGAAAATATTCAGGACAGCGTGGCATGATATTTCGTACTAAACGAGATAACGAACCCGAATTAAATCTCACGCCACTGATTGATGTGGTCTTTCTGTTGTTAATTTTTTTCATGGTATCAACCACCTTTGAACGTGAATCGGAAATCAGCATTGAACTACCGGAAGCAACCGGTGAAGAAGTTGAACAACAGCAGTTTGTGATTGAAATCAGCATTGATAGTCAGGGTGGCTATTTTATTAACCAGAAGCGACTCAAGGACAATAAGATTGAGACACTTAAGTTAGGCATCCGCAAGACCAGAGGTCAAAACAAGGATCCCAAGCTGGTGATTAATGCTGATAAGGATACACCGCATCAGGCGGTTGTAATTGCAATGGACGCTGCACGCCAGTTAGGACTGGTGCATTTAACCTTTGCTACAAAACTGAATAATAAATAGAACCTATGAGTAAAGCCTCTACTCAACTTGACGGTACGGCTGTTTATCGTCGGTTGCTCCGTTATGTAAAACCGTACTGGAAAATGTTCGTGCTGGCGACATTTGGCATGATCATATTTGCCGCTACCGAAGCGGGCTTTGCCCGAATCATTCAGCCATTATTCGATGATGGTTTTGTAAAAAAAGATCCTGAAGTACTGCAATGGTTACCCTTGGTCATAATTGGTATTTTTGCTGTTCGCATAGTGGGTAGTTTTCTTTCTGATTATGGTATGAACTATGTAGCGCGTAGTGTTATCCGGGATCTACGTAAAAAGATCTTTGACCAGTTATTGCGCCTGCCTGTTTCCTATTACGATACCCATTCATCCGGTATGTTGATGTCAAAAATGGTATATGACGTCGAACAGTTGGCGGAGGCATCATCGTCTGTCGTAACCGCATTAATAAGAGACTCACTGACGATCATTGCCCTGTTAATCATGCTGATGTATTACAGTGTGGAGTTGACGCTTATTCTGTTTGCAGTAACACCGATATTAGCCTGGTTAGTAGTTTTTGTTAGTAAACGTTTTCGTAAACTCAGTCATCGCATTCAGCATTCAATGGGTGACGTGTCGAGTGTCTCAGAAGAGACCATTGAAGCTAATCGTGAAATTAAGATCTTTGGTGGGCAGGATTATGAAACTAATCAGTTCAACGACATAAATGAACACAATCGAACACAGTTTCTTAAGCTGGCAATCACTAATGCTTTAAGTTCTCCCATTATTCAATTTATTGTTGCCATTGCTTTTGCTGTGATGGTGTATTTTGCTTTTAACCTTGATATGCAGGTGGGTGAGTTTGGTTCTTACCTGACCGCGATGTTGCTATTAATGCAGCATGCGAAAAAACTGACTTCAATTAATGCAAGCTTACAACGGGGCATTGCCGCCGCCCAAAGTGTCTTCCGCTTTATTGATGAAAAAATTGAAGTGGATACGGGTACACAGGAACTATCACAAATAAAAGGTGATATTCAGTACCAGCAGGCATGCTTTAAATACAATGCTGAAGGCGAAGAAGTACTGCACCATATTGAACTGAATATCAAAGCCGGTGAAACGGTGGCCTTTGTTGGTCGTTCTGGAGCAGGTAAGACTACTTTGGTGAGTTTATTGCCCCGTTTTTATGATTTAAGTTCGGGCCATATTTTAGTTGATGGTCAAAGCATTAATGAATTAAGCCTGGACAACCTGCGTAGCCATATTGCATTGGTTAGCCAGCATGTGACTTTATTTAACGATACGATTGCTCATAACATTGCCTATGGTGCGCTTGGCTCGGCAACTGACGAAGACATTCTCAATGCGGCTAAAGCGGCTCATGCTATTGAGTTTATCGAAAAACTTCCAGATGGTATGCAAACCATGGTGGGAGAGAACGGTGTATTGTTATCGGGTGGTCAACGTCAACGTCTGGCCATTGCACGGGCTATTTTAAAAAATGCACCAATATTGATTCTGGATGAAGCCACCTCAGCACTGGATACTGAGTCCGAAAGATATATTCAAAGTGCATTGGAAGAATTGATGCGTGATCGCACTACATTGGTGATTGCACATCGTCTGTCAACGATTGAAGGGGCGGACAAGATTGTGGTTATGGACAAAGGTCAGATTGTAGAGCAGGGTAGCCATGCTGAGTTAATAGCAAAAGACGGTCACTATGCGGCATTACATCGTTTGCAGTTTACCGAGTCCTGATGATGTCTGTTGCACGTACATTGTATAATATCTGGTATAACAAAAGTGGAGTGACCATATTACTGCGTCCTTTGACCTGGCTGTACCTGCTGATTATTTTTGTTCGTCGTCTGTTTTATAAAATACACATTTTTAGAAGTATCAAACTACCTGTGCCAGTCATTGTAGTTGGTAACCTGACGGTTGGAGGAACAGGTAAGACACCGGTCGTTATTTATATTGCTAATTTACTCAAACGTTCTGGATATTCACCGGGCATCATTAGTCGTGGTTATGGTGGTAAAGCCAAAAAGTGGCCGCAACAGGTCAGACCGGATTGTGATCCGGTGATGGTAGGTGATGAAGCGATTGTTATTTCCCGACGAACCCAATGTCCCATGTCGGTTGGACCGGACCGTGCCGAGACTGGTCGAATGTTACATGAACACAGTCACTGTGATGTCATCATCAGTGATGATGGTCTACAGCATTATAAGTTACGTCGAGATGTGGAAATTGTGTTGATTGATGGCATGCGACGTTTTGGTAATGGTTTTTGTCTGCCGGCCGGTCCCTTGCGTGAACCAGTGTCCCGTAAAGATCAGGCTGACTTTGTAATTACCAATGGTATTGCAGGCTATAATGAATACAGTATGGAATATCGCGGTAATGTAGCCGTGAATCTTCTGGATGAAAGCCGACACATGAATCTGGATGAATTTGGTGATGAACTGGTTCATCTGATCGCTGGTGTAGGTAACCCGGATCGATTTTTTGAACAAATGCGAAATAAAGGTCTAAATATTAGTGAACATGCTTTTACCGACCACCATTTATTCGCCGAAGACGATCTTACTTTTAATGATGAATTTCCAATCCTGATGACAGAGAAAGACGCCGTTAAGTGTCATCGCTTTGCTAAAGAGAATATGTGGTATCTACCTATAGAAATCCACATGGACAATGATTTTGATATGCAGTTACTCAACCTGTTAGAGAAAAAATAGTATGGATAAGAAACTACTTGATATTCTGGCCTGCCCAATTTGCAAAGGGCCACTCGTATTTAAAAAAGACAGCAATGAACTCATCTGTAAGGCTGATCGACTAGCGTATCCGATCCGTGATGATATTCCCGTCATGCTGGAAGATGAAGCCCGACAACTGGCTGCAGACGAAGAAGTTTAGGGCAACCTGATGGGCTTTCGCGTTGTTATTCCGGCACGCTATGCTTCGGTACGCCTGCCCGGTAAACCTCTGCTGGAAATTGCCGGTAAACCGATGCTCCAGCATGTATATGAAAAGGCATTGGCCTGTCATGCCGATGAGGTGATTATTGCTACCGATGATGAGCGCATCTACAAAGCTGCCGAATCGTTTGGTGCCAAAGTCTGTTTAACCGCCGATACGCATCAATCAGGTACTGAACGTCTTGCTGAAGTCGCTGAGCGTTATGGTTTTGCCGATAATGATATCGTCATCAATCTGCAAGGTGATGAACCATTAATGCCAGGTAGTTGTATTAAACAGGTTGCCGAAGCTTTAGCGAGTAATTCAGAGGCCAGTATTTCTACACTCTGTACACCAATAGATTCTATCGAAGATTTATTCGACCCAAATGTTGTAAAAGTGATTCGCGATAGTAAAGACTTTGCGTTGTATTTCAGTCGTGCTCCCATTCCCTGGAGTCGGGGACACTTCGATCAAACTCCTCCTGTCATGCCGAAAGATACCTCCCTTTATCATCGTCATATCGGCCTGTATGGTTATCGAGCCAGTTATATTCGTAATTATATCAACTCAGAACATATTCAACTGGAAGCAACAGAATCTCTGGAGCAACTGCGAGCGCTCTGGCATGGTGACAGAATTATTGTACCGGTTGCTAAAGAAATACCTGGGCCGGGCGTGGATACAAAAGCTGACTTAGAAAAAGTCGCCAGTATTATTTCTAATTAATTCCAGAAACAACTCAAGAATTCAATTTTTCTTTTTACCGACCCAGTTGGATAACCTTTTGTATTATATCTGGATGATCAAATTCACGACCACCTACGGCTTTATAAACAATAGTCCCATTGGGTCCTATAATGTAGGTTGTTGGTAAACCCTTAACATCCCACTTATTCATGGAGACAGCATCATAATCAAATAGCATTTGAAAATTAGGCGTTGGCTCAACCATGCCCAGGAAGGAAAATACTGTATCTATATCCTCTCCAATATTTATAGCAAGCACTTCCACATTCTTATCTTTAGTTGCTTGATACAGCCTTTCTAATGATCCCATTTCTCTACGGCAGGGTGGGCACCAGGTTGCCCAAAAATTAACGACAACAACTTTTCCTCTCAGGTCTTTAATATCAACCATTTCCTGATCCATATTCTGGAATCGAAGTTCGGGCGCTTTAACCGCTTTAGTAACCGGTGTGAGGCTATGAGTTAAGGGGGGCAATTCCTGACTATGACTGTTGTTTAAGAAAACAAAGAGAAGGGCGGTTAGTCCGGCATAAACATGTATTGAGTTTCTATTTAGCACATTGTACCCCTTCCAGCTTTGCTTCATATTCCTTGCCGACTATATCCCATTTTGCAGTTATATTAAATATGCTATCAGCAGGTAAGCCGATTGAAAGCATACCCTGGTTCCAGTCTCCCCCGGGTTTATATTCCTGTTCTGGTGGGAACTGTGCCCAGCGAAAAGCAATAACGGCTGACTTCTTTACACCTGCGTCTGAAAGACGCTTAACCCACTGACTTACTGGTACCAATTTATGTGGCTTGTTGTTTACTAAAATCGACCAGTTGTTACTAACAAAATGGATATCTCCCGGCGCATTGTCATTACGTAATACCGTCATATAAACACAGGAAGACGTGTAGGGTTCTATTTGTTCTAGTGAGAAACCTCGGTTGACATAAAATGCTTTGGCCTGGTCGGGTAATATTTGCGTCAGGGAGAAATGCACACCATCCACGTGTGTTTCCCATGTTTTTGCACCTGTTGCTGAGTCTGTGTGGTGTGTTTGCTGTGTATCTGCGTAAGTTGAGAAGGAAAATAGCCCGAGTATTGTTGCAGTAAAAATAGTTTTCATTGGATCTCTTTTAATTTTATTTCTAATAACGCCTTTATAATTGATTGCGTTTTGGCGAGGCAACGCTTTTAGCAGTCAACCTGAAGGGCTACTTTTTTGAGGAAAGTAAATCCATTTACATACCTAACTAATATATGAAAGGGGGCTATAGCCAGTTTAGTTTTCATACACATTACAACATTCTCCCTGTTGTTGATTATCAGCGCATTAACACTAATGTCCTATTATCTATCTGTCAATGTGATTATTTTTTATCGACAGCATCGATACAGAGACGGCTTCAGGAAATGAATGGGATTATGCTGCAAAGTCTTTTAATCTCACCGGCTGTCGTTTTGCTCCCCAGTCGCCGGGTTTGGATTCAAATATACCAGCACATGCGGTGCCACATTTGTTACAGGCTCCGTGATTATCTAAATTCCAGTCGGATAAAACATACCAGTCACGGCCGATGAGTTTATTACCACAGTTATGACAATAGGTACTTTCACCACCTTCATCATGAACGTTACCGGTATAGGCATAATGCACACCGTTTTTAATCGCGATCTGGCGTGCACGAGTTAAGGTTGCAAAGGGTGTGGAAGGAACATCCATCATTTTCCATTCGGGATGGAAGGCGGTGAAGTGCATGGGTACATCAGAGCCGAGTTCTGATACCACCCATTGAGTCATTTCATTAAGTTCTTCTTCTGAATCATTCCAGCCGGGGATAAGTAAGGTAGTCAGTTCCAGCCAGGTACTGGTTTCGTGTTTTATATATTTCAGCGTATCCAGTACTGGTTCAAGATGACCTCCAGTCAGTTTGTAATAAAACTGTTCACTAAAGCCTTTTAAATCGACGTTAGCGGCGTCCATGTGTTGATAGAATTCTGCTCGCGGTTCAGGGCAGACATAGCCGGCTGTTACGGCAACGGACTTAATATCTTTTTCGTGACAGGCTTGCGCCACATCAATGGCGTACTCATGAAATATAACCGGGTCATTATAGGTATAGGCTACGCTGCGACAGTTGAGTTTTTTGGCGGCCGTCGCTATGAGTTCAGGTGAAGCCTGATCGGCCAGGGTGTGGATCTCTCTGGATTTACTGATATCCCAGTTCTGACAGAATTTGCAGGCCAGGTTACAACCGGCTGTGCCAAAGGACAGAACAGGGGTGCCGGGGAGGAAATGGTTCAGGGGTTTCTTCTCAACCGGATCGATGCAATAACCACTGGACAGGCCATAGCTGGTGAGGACGATTTCACCATTATAATTTTCGCGGATAAAGCACAGTCCATGCTGACCTTCGCGCAATTTGCAAAAGCGGGGACAGAGATCACACTGGACGCGGTCATCATCCAGTTTGTGCCAATATTTTGTAGGGGTATGGCTCATTGTGTCGAACTCAGTGTAAAATGCGGCTTCTATATATTATAGTGTTGGGCAGTTAGCGATTATTTCAAGTTTTATTCAATTTATTTTTTTAAGAGGGAATGCATTCATGAAGTATCCAGTTTTATTCGCCTTATTGGCATCTATTTCATTTATACCTGCTGGTCTGGTTCAGGCCGATGGTCATGGTTTGGAAAAACGCGCTCAGGAGAGTCGGGCGGTAATTAAGCAGTTTTTTGGTGACCTGAAGGGTGAGCTGGTTTCTTCCCTGAAAAAAGATGGTCCCGTTGCTGCGATCAAAGTGTGTAAACAGGTGGGTCCTGCGATTGCAACCAAGCACTCCAAGGACAAAGGTTGGGATATTGGTCGTACCAGCCTGAAATTGCGTAACCCCAAGAATGTTCCTGATCAGTGGGAAAAAGCGGTATTGCAGAAGTTCGAAGCTCGCAAAGCAGCCGGTGAAGATCCCAAGAAAATGGAATTTTACGAAGTCGTGACTGAAAATGGCAAAAAGTCATTTCGTTATATGAAGGCGATTCCTACCGCTGAAAAGCCTTGCCTGGCCTGTCATGGTTCCAGCATCAAAGCACCTATTGTCGATGCGCTGGATGCCAATTATCCAGAAGACAAGGCTCGTGGTTATAAAGCTGGCGATATTCGCGGTGCCTTCACCATTAGCCAGCCTATGTAATTTCTTCACATTAGTGGCGGTTTTAAAGGCACCTTCGGGTGCCTTTTTTATTGCCTGTGTGCGGGATAGATTAGAGAATATTTGGCTTGAAAGTTCTCTTAATGTTCTCTATTCTTATGGTGTGAGAACGTTTGGAGAAACTTATGTTAACCGATAGCCAGCGCAAGACCTTGAATTTCATTCGTGTCTATATTGCCAATAATGGCTATGCACCGAAGTTGCAGGAAATCGCCGAAGGCATTGGGATTCGCTCACGAGGCGTGGTACACCGCTATGTACAGGCTCTGGTGGATGCCGGTTATGTGGAAAACACACTGGGCAAGCACCGTGGTTTGCGCTTACGAGAAAAAACAGGTCTGGCCGGTCAGATCCCATTTCTGGGTCGTATTGCCGCCGGCAAACCCATTGAAGCCATTCCGGAACAGGATGAAATCAGCCTGCCGAACTTTTTTACTGGTGAGCAGCAGTTTGCGGTACGGGTAGTGGGAGACTCGATGATCGAAATGGGGATCCTGGATGGAGATATTGTCATTATCGAGTCCCGTGACACGGCCAAAAATGGGGAGGTCGTTGTGGCCCTGATTGATAACGAAGAAGCCACATTAAAGCAACTGGAGCATACCAATGAAGGTCTGGTACGCCTGATTCCCGCCAACCAGAAAATGGAGCCGATGCTGTATCAACCTGAGCAGGTACGCATTCAGGGTGTGCTGGTTGGCAGCTTGCGCCGTTATTAACGAGAAGTAAGTGTGGTAGACAGTCGTACGGTTTGTCCTGTCCATTGGCCTCGTGCCATTGCTCTGGTGGACATGAATGCATTCTTTGCTTCGGTAGAAGCGCGGGATTTCCCCAGGCTATTAGGTAAACCGGTCGCCGTCACCAATGGTGAACAGGGCACCTGCATTATTACCTGTTCCTATGAAGCTCGGGCTATTGGTATTTATACCGGCATGCGTTTGTATGAAGCACGACAGCTTTGTCCGGAGTTGATCCAGCGACCTGCACGACCGGAAGTCTACGCTCAGGTGTCTACTGAGATTATGCAGGCATTAACGCGGGTCTGCCCGGATGTGGAAGTCTTTTCCGTCGATGAAGCTTTTATTGATGTGACTCCCTGTCAGCGTTTGTACGGTTCACCAGTGTATATCGCCCGTTTGTTAAAACAGGCGGTGTTCCAGACTTCCGGTCTACTGTGTTCGATTGGTATCAGTGGCGACAGAACCACGGCCAAGTATGCCGCAAAGCTGAACAAACCGGATGGCTTTACCGTAATTCCTCCCTGGGAAGCACGTGAGCAATTAAAACAGGTCGCGGTGACCGAGCTTTGTGGCATTGCCAAAGGGATTGGACGCTTTCTGGCTGAGCGTGGCGTACATGTGTGTGGTGATATGCAGAAGCTACCCATTGGCATTCTGGCTAAACGCTTTGGTAATCCCGGTCGACGCATCTGGTATATGGCGCAGGGAGCTGATCCTGAACCTTTACATTATGACGTGGTGGCACCCAGGTCTATTGGTCATGGCAAAGTGATGCCTCCGGATACTCGAGAGCGAGATGTTATCCTGACTTATTTAATGCATATGACCGTCAAGGTGTCTGCACGATTACGACGTCACCATCTGGAAGCCCAGACGTATTTGATTGCTCTGAATACTATGCAAGGATGGGTTGGCGATAAACTTAAACTGGCTGTGGCGGGTAATGATACTCGTGAGTTATATGGACTGTGTCAAAGGGTAGTAAGGTATCACTGGCAAGGACAGGGCGTGTATCAGGTACAGGTTACAGCGCTGGATCCTCATCCCATTAAACAACAAATCGATATGTTTGATGTTAAGACACCAGTGAACAGAGAGCAGGGCAAAAAACTGTTTCAGGCAATTGATGCGGTCAATGATCGTTATGGAGAAATGGTGTTAACACCGGCCGTGTTACTCAGGCGTTCTAAAATGCCCAATGTAATTTCACCCGCGTGGAAACCATTCGGTCATCGAAAAACTATTTAAACAGTTTCTGATATGGTTTCTGGATTACCTGAGTTAAGAATGGAGAAATCGATATTAAAGGTACTACTAACATCTTCTTATTTTGATTAGATATTTGTTACTCTGAAGTCTTCAGTTCTTGAGTGCTGAGTTTTAATTCTGTAATTAGTGGGTTAATCGTTTTAATAATATGAGGACTGACAGATTGCTCGTTTAACATAAGAGACTCAACTTCCTCTTCTATTTTTTTTGATATCTCACTGATTTGGGATGCTCCAAAAGAGGCTCCGGTACCTGCAAGATCATGTGTCAGCTTGTGTAACACTTTCAGATGGTGATCCTGGTGCTGATTTGTGGCAATACCTGCCCACAATTCCTCTATCTCGGATATTTTCGATGGAAGTCCGTTGAGAAAAGTTGATTGCAGCTGGGCTAACTTTTCATTTATATCCACTTTGAGTGATTTGCCATTTTGGTTGGTTAATGATTACTTAACTATAAGCACATGATATAAGCATGTCTATATGGCGTAATGTAACACATGGATATTGATCGCTTATTGGTAATTTCCATAATAATGGCACAAAAATAAACAAAAATGGATTTAAGCACCAGGTTTACTGTTGGTTACTTTTTATATAATGGTGTATTGACAGGATTTTTCCGCTTTATTTCTGTTGGTATGCTCATTGCGAGGTTAATCGGGAGTTTAATTGGTGCAAAATTGAGTAACCGTTTTTAGATGTGAGACAAATTTATGTTGAATGAAACATTAATCATTGTCCTGGCCGGTGGTTCAGGTTGGTTGGTAAGGGGACACTATTGTTTTAATTAACGGTTAGACTAAAAACTTGTCCAAACATGGTCAAAGCCGACATTATCAATAGAGTCGTCTTGTTGAGTTTCACGGCCTGATGTTTGTACCTGTTCAAATTCAAATTCATCATAGAAATCTGATGTTCTCGATTTTTCTGTTAAACGTACCTGAATAACAGTGTTCTTCAGGTGTATGTCTATTACGTAGCCACTACGATACAGGTTGGCCCCAGCAATTAAAGTACTCGGTTTTTTGATAGGTTTGATGGCAGGTATCAATAGTGCACGTTGCAGGTTCTGATAGTGGCCCTCAGGCGTAATTCGTGTCGTAGTGGCGACGGGAATAGCATTGGCTCCCAGGAAGTCACCACCCACACTAATTCCAGTGTCGGTAAAAGACTTAATCCATTTAATACTTCCTACTACCCATGCTCCTGGAGTATTTTGATCTATTTTTAAACCAACAATTTCACCAACATGTAAATTATTACCACAACCTTCATCACAGGACACGCAGTATCCACCTGCACTATCATTTACCAGGGTCCAGTTATCATCAGACAGATGGATCTCTGTAGATTTTTCATTCATGGGTGAATTTTCAGAAATTTGGTTTTCTGAGTACAATTCCAGCTTGCCACCCTGGTAAACCATTTCCCAAACATCCGGTTGTTTATCTGAAGCACTTTTTACCTGTTTGGCAGAATATGTACTTTGTGTGTCAATGAGTTTAATTAACTGGCTATCAGTATTGGAATCGATTTTGACCTGTCCATTTTGTTGATAGGCCTCTTTTAAAACAAGCTCGTGGGTCATACTTAACCCAATTGAAAACACTAAACTACAATTCTTCTCTTTACGTTTATAGGCTCGAACAGATACTTTGCTCCAGTTGGCTTTTAAACGTTTAAGTAAATCTTTGCTTAAATAGCCCTGTCCTCGTTTGGTTCGGATAATGGTGTCTGAAAAATTCTCATTGGCACCTTCCATTTCCTTTGATAATTGTTCAACAAGTTTGCTTGTAGAAACCAGTAAAACATTGTTACTGGCATTTGCACCTGGGCTTAATGCAATATGGCTGGGAGGTAATGTTTCATCCAGGTTGACGATAAATTCAATAATTTGATTTTTAATTGTTTCACGGCGATAAATCTCAAGGAGTCCCAGCCACTGTTCCAGTTTGTAATAAATCGTATCAATTTCACCCTGATATAAATGAAATGGTGATGCCTGCGACAGTAGTGCAATTCGGGAGAACTCATCCTGTATAGAGGTCTTTTTTACAACCTGATTAAATTCATCTTTGATTGGTGTGTTATGTAATTTCTTACCTGAGGCATATGTATATAGCTTGTATAAATGAATCCACAGTTCATCGGGCTCTGGCGTGTAATACTGATAAGAAATTAATTGAGCCAGTCCCATATAGGTCATAGCTCGATGGATTACCCTGGTCATTCTTTTCTTGTCTGAGAAAAGAGTTGATCGTTTGCTTTCTTCTTCAAAAATCATCATGTACGCAATCGACATCTTGAGATGAAGTGCCTTATTAACCTGAGCAATACGGAGACTTTTCTCTGGCAGTGGCATATCAGAATTAATGTAGTGTTTTTCCATCAATTTCCGAACGTACTGAATTGGCTCCCGAATAGCTTCAAGCATCTGGAAGCGCTCTTGTGCCCGCATTTTCTGAGAGTTTGTGACTTTTAAAAGCTGGTAGATATTTTGTGCGCAGGTGCCAGCACTTGCGCGGGGCAGGTTAGCAACCCATTCTTCAATACTGGAGGGGTTAAAATCAGTAATATTGGCTGTACCGGTTTGAGCCATCGACATTTTCTAACGTTCCTGCTACTCACATGAATAAGAATTAAATCTATTGATTATTTCGGCATTTACAGGCGAATCTTGAGCTACTTATTTGAAAAATAACCATTATTTCATAGCGAATATAATGTCCAGTCTCAGCTAACAATGATGGCCATAAAAGGAGGTTATTGCTTTGGGTTGTTTATAGGTAGGAATCTGACGTAACTCCTGAGGTAATACTAAAATGTGGTGAATAAATGATCAGAACAGGCTTATACAGAAGATAAACAGACACAAAAAATGTTCAATATTGGTACAGGTGCACTTGTGCACTTGAGACGAAAAATAGTGTTTATGGTCAGAGAAAGATCAATATTCTATGTTTAATATTTTGATTTCAGCCTGAATAGTTGTTGTCCCCCTGATAGATAGCCGAGTAATTGCGAAAGATATATATACTGATATCAACGGAAGTACCTGACTAGACCTATTGGTTATCCGTTAAATATTTGGGCTAGATTCAAAGAATATCTGGTTCATTATCATTTCAAAGACTAAAATACCTATTCATAATTATAATTTTGTCAGTCGCAGACAACCGAAAAGGGACCTTTTGCCTCATTGACAATCACATTGCTTACAACGTGGTAAAGGTAAGACATGACCAAGAAGTTTGCTGTATTAGTCGGATTATTTCTGTATTCAATTATGGCTCTGGCCGATCAAAAAGCAAGTGCACCAGAGAGTGTAATGGGGGCTAAAACAGTTATAGCCGAAGATGTCATTGAGCTTATGATGGCGGAGCCGGATGTTACTATTATTGACTCAAGAAAGAACTCGGAATACCTCAAGGGACATATCGAAGGAGCGATAAGCATCTTAAATACAACAATGACACAGGATGAACTGGAAATATTTGTGCCTGATAAAAACAGTGCCATTATTTTTTATTGCAATGGCTCCCGCTGCCTGCGTAGTTCTGATAGTGCAAGAAAAGCGCTGTCATGGGGTTATGAAAATATTTACTGGTTCAGGGGTGGTTGGAAAGAATGGTTAGAGAAGAAGTTTCCAATACAGATCGGGGAAAATAATTAAACACTTTTTTAAGTGTCAATATATTTGTGCATGGATGCGGACTTAAATTTATGCGCATAGATAACCTTTCAATAAAATCAGTTACCGTTATAGCTCTTTCAATGATAGGCGTTGTTGCCATCATTTTATCTGTGCTGGCTGGGAGTTATTTCAAACAGTCGGCGCTCGATGCTCAAATGAAAAGTCTTTCACGAGTTATTGAAGTAGCATCGCAGGAGATGTTGAAAGATATAAAAGAACGAACATTTCAACTGGGTATGTCATTAGCGCACAGCAATGAATTAAAACAAATTGTTGAAAACAGCAAAAATAACAAAGGCGACATAGTACTTCCCAACTTCCTTGATGATCCATTTATTAATGGTTTTGTTGGCGTAAAAGACCTTGATCTGGTAAAACTACGAGTATTTGATACGAGTTTGAATTTTATTTCAGAAAGTAGTTTGGGCATTAAAAATATCGAACAAACCTTGCCCCCAGTTTTAAATAAAAAAGCAAGTAATCGAACCGGCGTTGAGCGCCTAAAAACAATTGATGCATTATGGATTTCAAATTATGGCCCCCTTCATTCAACACTGGTGCCTATTGGTGGAATAAAAATAAAGGGCTATCTTGAAATCATCATTAATCCAGCTTTTAACCTGGCAGATATAAGCAATATCACACAAACCCCAGTTAGTGTCTTTTCTGTGACAGGCAAAAAAATAAAAGTAAATGATAAAGATAGTATAAGTGGCTACCTTCCTGTCGAATACACGTTACGTACCCCGGATGGCGAGCCAGCATTTAATATCGTGGGTTATGAAGATGTCGATCATCTTAATCGTGAAATGGACAGTACTCAGGTTATTACCACTAGTGGGTTCTTGTTGTTGTCTTTATTTAGTTTATTAGTCGCTTTGCTATTATTTAATCGGTTTTTATTTACGCCA
The DNA here is from genome assembly GCA_026196045.1 of Gammaproteobacteria bacterium. GTDB lineage: Bacteria > Pseudomonadota > Gammaproteobacteria > UBA6429 > Thiohalophilaceae > JAPHRJ01. Next base: position 1,248 of record JAPHRJ010000143.1, on the reverse strand, counting down.
GTTAGCAATATGGTGATGGATATTAAACAAATGGCGAACGGAAAGCTTGATGCAAAGGTCGATATTCAGGGTTTGAAAGAATTCCGTATTCTGGCGGAGGCTTTTAATATTATGGCTGACAAGGTAAAAGCCAGAACGCGTGACTTTGAGAAAATGTCTATGCAGGACAGTTTAACTGGTATTGCTAACCGTAGAAAATTCTTCCAGGATTTGCGTCGTGAAATCAACCGTGCAACAAGAAATAAATTAAACCTGTCTATTCTTTTAATTGATATTGATAATTTTAAGAATTTTAATGACATGTATGGTCATTTGGTTGGTGACGAGTGTTTGCGGAAGGTGGCTTTGACATTGCACCATATGGTTAAGCGTCCGGATGATCTGGTTGCTCGTTATGGTGGTGAAGAGTTCGCTATTATTCTTCCCGATACCTCAGATGAGGGAACTATAAAAATTGCAGAAAAATGCCGAGCTGCCATCGAAGAGATGCAGGTTGTACATTCTGCTTCAACTGTATCAGAAGTCGTTACAATCAGTATTGGAGGAATAAATATGGTCCCGGATGGAAGTTTGGCACAAAACGAAATTATACAGATGGCTGATGAGGCCTTATATCAGGCCAAACAGAATGGGCGAAATTGTATTGTTATTAATAATTCTCGCGGATAGTTAACCCCATTTTTGCATTCTCTTTTTTTCGTTGTGCGATATACTTTTCCAGATATTCTTTAGGCACAATGCCCACATTACCCGCCACGGTCTTGCCGCCAGGATCGATGATATAAGTTGTTGGCAAAACAGGGACTCTACCCACTGGAGTGACCGGTGTTGTTTCACCCTGTAGTATTTTGTAGGGTATTTTCTTTTTATTAACAAACTCTTTGAGTTCAGCCAGTTCAATGGCCTCAGAATTGATACCAATGACTATCACGTCTTGATTTTTAATGTTCTCATGAAAAGCAGTCAGATTTGGTATTTCTTTCACGCATGTTGAACAGCTGGTGGCCCAGTAGTTAACAATAAGCCACTTACCTTTGTACTGTTGCAATGAATGTGGTTTACCATTCAGGTCGGTAAGCTTATATTCGTTTGCATTTGCCGTTAATAGCGACGATGTTAGATATAATAAAAACAATTTTTATTTATACTCGGCCTTGTATTAAAAGATTATCCTTATTATAAAATAGAAACCCTGATTAGCCTGTTTCTCCCACCTATAAGGGATTTTCATCTCGGAGGAAATGTAGG
>JAPHRJ010000025.1 GCA_026196045.1 Gammaproteobacteria bacterium | reverse complement strand
GCTCGAGTGTCTGACAAATCGACAGGTTTGGCGAAGCGAGCGGTGGCATGTGCAAGTTGTAGTAAAGGCATCGTGGGTGCAGGTAATCCACAGCCATCAATCCCCATGGGATACTGTTTAAGATCAATATCAGCCAGATCGGAGAGTATCTCCAGCGATAATTGTTGCAATGGATGTTCAAGCAGATGGTAGCCATCCAGTGGCAAATTCAGATGCAGTGCTGTAGTTAAAAATCCGCTGTGTTTGCCTGAGCAATTGTGGTGAATTCGGCAGCCCTGTTGTCCGGAAGCCAGTATCTTGTGGGCACTTTCAGTATGTTCCGGTAGCACGGCACCACAGGCTAAATGATCCTCCGTTAACCCCAGTCGTGTTAACCAGGATTCCACCAGATCCTGATGTATTTTTTCTCCCTGATGAGATGAACAGGCCAGTGATAATTCTGCATCACTCAGGGCATAGTGCTCACTGGCACCACTCTCAAGCAGATGAATCGCCAGCATCGGCTTCAGCGCAGAGCGAGGAAACATTAATTGTTCGATGTCTCCCCAGCTGTCCAGGATGTTGCCTTTGTAGTCACATACGACGGCAGCACCAAAATGTCTGCTTTCCACCGTTTCATTACGCGTAACTTCGACTAAAAGCTCATAGGGCATGTGGTTGCAAACCTTTTATATGGCCGTATTCTGAATAAATAGTGAGTGCTAAGGCATAGAGCTTAACAAACTTTCTGACAGGTTTACTGGTTTCTTTAACATAGCCATAACATGTTTTTCGGCAGTGTTGTCCACTATGGCTGGTGGTATGGCGTAGGGTACTCGGCTAATTCCTTTCTCTACGATTAGCTGTATCACCTCATCATAGGTTAATTCATTTGCTATTTCACAGGCTCTGGGAAAATAACTGCTACCGGATGTCATACCAGGCACTAAGTTGGCCTCCATGAAATAACAGCGGCCGCTTTTGTTGGTTTTAATATCGATTCGTCCAAAATCCCATATTCCCAGCCTGGCATAAGCATCAACAGCCAGTTTTGAAACTTCGTTTAGAACTTTTTGATCCTCAATTTTCCTCATCTCTTCCGAATCTTCCTTTTTAGCCTTTTCGCCCAGAATTCGCAGACCGTTTGTTGATTGAGGAGGGATGATTTCAACAGCAGAGACGATTAGCTTACTGCTTTCTGTTCTAATTATAGCAACCGAAAATTCCTGACCATCCAGATATTCTTCGGCCAATACAGGCATATTAAATGTGGCGTATAAGGACAATGTTTTCATTTCAAATTCTGCAAAATTAGTGACCAATGATAAGTCATCAATTCCATTGCCATTTGCTGCATCCAGTGGTTTCAGAAATAACGGGAATGCAACGGGCAAGTCAGCCTCGCATTTATACTGTCCCGGGATGGCCGTAAAATAGTCGGCGGTTTTTAAACCTTTTTTCATTAAATGTGATTTCGCAAGAACCTTATCAGAATCAAAATTTAGCACTTCTCTTGACGAACCAGAGTAATTGATTTCATGCTCTGCAAAGTATTCGGCCAGCCAGATATCACTTCCATTTTTAATAGAAATATACTTTACGGCCAGGATGACAAGATCCGGCTTCCTGTTCACAGTCAGCGCTAGATCTTTCAGACTTCTACACACGTTCAACTTGACGTTGTGCCCCAGTTTGCTGATGGAATCTAAAACGTTATGGCACGCCTTAAGCGTGCCAAATCCAGTCTCTTTTAATTCTTCATTTGGTGTGGTGATGATCTCTATTTTCATTTATAACAACCTGCATAGATGTTTTTTGATGTCGATTCGGGGACTACTATAAATGCACCAAACACACGACACCGTGTATATCTGGTTTACCTCAAAAATAAAATTTTTGTAAAATCCTGGAAAATAATCTATTTATCGCGGATAGAGTGAGTCGCGTACACCATGCGGGTCGATGACATCTATATATTTATGTCATGGTATGAAGACAATGCATGGTTTAAATTAGTGATTGAGTCTGAAGTGGAACCAGTTCCAGGAGAAAAATCAGACAAAAGTGATAAGGCCAAGCCCTTTAAAGGCCGTGGAAAAGACTGGCTCGTGAATGTTGTGGGATGCATTAACGGCAAGCTCATTAGTATAACATATTTATGCTGAGGATATGTCTTTAATTAAATGAGCAAAATGAAGGTATTAGCTTAAATTACCAATATGTAGTTACTGTTCAGATTTTACTGTGAGTTTTTACTTTCGCACCTTTAATTCCTGTAGTGGATGGGACAAACTGGTTCCTGCAACGCACATAAACATCGCTTCAAAAAAGACGTGCTAACAGGTGTCTTTTACGTAAAAGGTTATAGTTCCGCTTACACTGAAAGAAGACATTAAATTAATTTTACGCAACCTCCACGAATAGCCTGAAGCGCTCTAAGGTATTATTAAATCAAATTTTGTTACGCAAGAATGGTAGATAATAAGAGTTACATAAAGTCGCAGGGCTTATGTTGAGAGCTTTACATCACTTCACCAAGGTAAGAACCCAGAGCCATATCAGCACCTAGAATATGACCAGTTAACCATTGCTCCAGAGATTCAATATCTTCACCCGACAGGGATTTGTTATTTTTATAAAATATCTGCTGTAGTTCTTTGGCACTTTCAATTAATTCCTGATGCTCGGCTTTGTGCTCCTTTAGCTCGTCATAGTTATACTTTGTCATTAACCGTTCTTCATGTTTGAAGTGCCAGGCCGTGCAGCTTATGAGTTCGTCTAATAATGCTTCGATATAATCTGGTGTATCTCCGTCTTCTACAGAATGATTAAGAAGATTAAACAGTTCCACAAGTCGACGATGGTCATCATCAATTTCCTGAACCTGGACACTGAGTGTGTCATCTAAAACTAAATCTTTCACAAGGTTTCTCCTGTTAAGGCTGTCTTGCCAGGCTTTAAATTTTTTCTATTCATCTTCTTCGAAACGATTATTTACTAACGCTTCGATTGCATTTATGGCGGCCAGTTCATCTTCACCTTCAGCAAAGAGGATTAACTCAGTTCCTTTTGAAGCGGCGAGCATCATGACGCCCATAATACTTTTGGCATTCACTTTTCGGTCTTCTTTTTGTAGATAAATTTCGGAACTAAAAGAGGTGGTGAGGGCGACTAGTTTGGCTGCTGCACGAGCATGCAGGCCGAGTTTATTACAGATCAGGATATCCTGCTGAAACATGAGAGTTAGTTTCCTCTGGCTGTTAAGGCCAGAACTCCATCCTGTCCTCCAGTCACGGCTTTTTCAGCTAACTCATCCAGATTGAGATCAGGGTAATTCATAACACGTAAAAGCATCGGTAAATTAATACCGGAAACCAGAATCGTCTGTTTACTTAAAAGTTCAGAAGCAATGTTGCTGGGGGTAGCACCGTACATATCGGTCAAAATTAATACGCCCTGGCCTTTATCGAGTTGTTTTAATATTCGGCGAGCCTCATTGAGTCGCTGTTCGATATTGCAGTCCATTGATGCAACCAGGATCTCGGTTTGTAATGTTGCACTGCCAACAATGGCCACGGCAGTGTCATACAGGCTATGACCAATTTCACTATGGGTAAGAATTAACAGGCCAACACTCATGACAGCTCCCTGTGTCGATGTAAAATACCTTTGCGTTGTTCACTGAAGTAGGCGGCAAGTTTTTCAACCATGTAGACGGATCGATGTTGTCCACCGGTACAGCCAATGGCAACGGTCATATAACTTCGATTATCGGCTTCAAATCTTGGTATCCAGTTACTAAGAAAGGTACGAATGTCTTCATACATTTTAATTGCATCATCATGTTGTTCAAGAAATTCCGCTACGGCTTCATCCTTTCCCGTAAGCGCACGTAAGCGGGGTTCCCAATGCGGGTTGGGAATACAGCGGACATCAAAAACAAAATCGGCATCAACAGGAATGCCCTGTTTAAAACCAAAGGATTCAAACAGTAAGGATAGCTTGGCATGATCGGTACTGTTGACGCGGCTATGAATGAGGTCACGTAATTGATGGATATTGGTACGGCTGGTATCCATGCGTAAGTCAGCTTCGGCTGCAATAGGTTCAAGCAGGTTGCGTTCCTGAATGATTGCTTCACTGAGCGGGACATCTTTATTACTTAAAGGATGACGACGGCGAGTTTCGCTGAAGCGTTTGATCAAGGTGATATTGTCGGCTTCAAGAAATAGAATTTCGATTTCGAGCGAACGTGAACGCAAATTTTCCAGGATGGTGGAAAAGTTGGCTAATTCAGCGGGAGTATTTCGGGCATCAATTCCTACAGCAACATGATCGTGGGTCAGGCTGTCAGAAGAAAGCAGTTGATCCGCCAATGCGGGCAACATGCCAGCTGGCAGGTTATCAATACAGTAATAGTGCAAATCTTCCAGTACATTCAATGCAATGGATTTGCCAGAGCCAGAGAGTCCACTGATAATGATGAGTTTCATGAGTTATTCTTGTTAATCATTTCTCGTTGACGTTCAATGAAATCCTCGGCGGAATTATATCCCCGTAGGTGCAGTGCATGATTACGCACAGCGGCTTCGATAATGACAGCCATGTTACGTCCCGGTCCGATGGGTAAAACCACTTCCGGAATATCTATATCCAGTACCTTGTGTAATTGTGGTGTACAACCCAGTCTTTCAATAGGGTTATCAGGCTTTATATCATCATCTGCTTCCAGTTTCACGATCAAGCTTAACTGTTTTTCAGTGAGAATGGCATTATGCCCAAACATGGCGGATACGTTCAAAATACCCAGCCCCCGAACCTCGATAAAATTTGAGAGCAGTCGCGGACAACGGCCATGAATAATATCGGGTGAGGCCTGGAAAAATTCTGGCGCATCATCAGCTATAAGTCGATGGCCCCGACTGAGCAGTTCCAGTGCCAGTTCACTTTTACCAACCCCGCTTGTGCCCGTTATCAATACGCCAAGTCCCATTACCTCCATAAAAACGCCATGCAGGGTCTCTTTATCCGACAGAATAGAGCGGAGAAAAAAACCAATAACTTCAATAATACGATTGGCGGTCAGAGGTGAGTAGAGTAAAGGCGTATTTGTGGCCTGTGCTTTTTGCTGGAATTGAGGCGATGGTTTGGTATCGCAGGCAAAAATAATCAATGATGGCTTAGCGCTAAATAATTGCTTGAAGGTATCTTCCGCTATATCGGGTTCGAGGCTTTCGAGATACTGAGTTTCAGTCGCGCCCAGAACCTGGATACGATTAGGACGGATCAGGTTCAGGTATCCAATTAAATTAGGTCGGGGAACCAGCTTTCTATCTTCTGATCCCAAAACCTGTTTTGTTTTATCAACGTCTAATAGCCACTCGAGTTTAAGCGAGTCTTTATAAGTATCGTAAACATCCTGAGTAGTTATGTGGATAGACATGGTGAGGATGCTATTTCGTTTATAAGTTGCCTGGATAGCCTCGGCTAATGTTGCTGCCGATCTTTGATGAGTTGAAAGAGGTCCTGCGCGGTTTCTGCCTGGCGTAAGTGTTTCCTGAACTCTTCATCATTAAACATGTTGGCCAGTTCTGCCAGCGTTTGCAGGTGATCCTCGGTTGATTCTTCAGGTACGACTAAAGCAAATAAAAGATCGACGGGATTTTGATCGATTGAATCAAAATCCACCCCATCTTTTAATTGAATAAAGGCACCTGAGGTATGGTCACTATTTTTTAAACGACCATGGGGTATGGCCACACCATAACCAATACCAGTACTACCCAGTCGCTCTCTTGAAAGCAGGCTTTCAAAAATATCGGCTGAAGACAAATATTGCTGGTCAACGGAAAGTAATTCACTGATTTCTTCGAGAGCACGTTTTTTACTGTGCGCTTCAACATGACAGGCGATACGTTCTTCAGTAAGTAAGTCGGTTAGTTGCATTCAGGTTTTATTCCATACAATTGAAAGCCCGGCATTTCATGTAAAAGCATATTATAAAAATATAATTAAAACAGAAAATGCCGGGATAGCTAATTGTGAAAAGTTATCAGGCTTCAGGCATCTGTTTTTTTAGTTGCCCACCATCGGCTCGATGATGATCAGTTACTTTTTCCTTGTGCTTTTTGATCTGACGGTCAAGTTTGTCAGTCATAGCATCAATGGCTGCATACATATTTTCATCTTCGGCATTGGCAAAAAGGTTACCACCACTAATATGAATAGTGGCCTCAGCCTTTTGTCTGAGTTTCTCAACACTTAATATTACGTGGACATTGGTGACATGGTCAAAATGTCGTTCAACACGTTCCAGTTTATTTGTTACATAGTCATGTAGGGGTTCTGTAACTTCAAGATGATGTCCGGTTATATTAAGTTGCATAATGGATCTCCTCGTTAAGCAAGACGTTTACGTTCATTGGAGGGTGGAATGGCGAGCGCTTCACGGTATTTCGCAACGGTTCGACGCGCGACCATAATTCCCTGATCAGAAAGAATATTAGCGATTTTGCTGTCGCTTAAAGGTTTGTTGGGCAGTTCTGCCGCTACTAATTTTTTGATCAAGGCACGAATTGCCGTAGCGGAACATTCTCCGCCACTGGCAGTTGAAACATGACTGGAAAAGAAATACTTTAATTCAAAAATTCCACGGGGTGTGTGCATATATTTTTTAGTTGTTACACGTGAAATAGTGGATTCATGCATTTCAATTTTTTCTGCAATATCATGCAAAACCAGTGCTTTCATGGCTTCTTCACCATGTTCTAGAAATTCAGTTTGTCGTTCAACAATACAGTGAGCTACTTTTAGCAGTGTATCGTTGCGACTTGACAGGCTTTTTATAAACCAGCGAGCTTCCTGTAAATGATTTTTTAAACAGGTATTATCTTTGCTGTTCTGAACCTGTTTAATCAGGCTGGCATAGTGTGAGTTTACACGTATACGTGGAGCGGCATCAGGATTAAGTTCAACTCTCCACTGGCCTTTGACTTTATTCACAATAACGTCAGGAATGATATATTCAGCCCGCTCGGATGTGATCTGACTACCTGGACGTGGATTTAAAGACTGGATTAGCTGGATGATCTGTTTAAGTTCATCTTCACTGATTTTCATTCGCCGTGTGAGCAGGTTGAAGTCTCGGTTCGCAAGCAAATCAAAGTGATCACTGAGTAACTGAAAAGTCTGTTTTTTAAGCGTAGGGTCTATGTCCAGCTCAAGTTGTTTAAGTTGTAACTCCAGGCTTTCACGCAAATCACGTGCACCGACACCGGGAGGATCAAAATTTTGTATACGATGAAGAACGGCCTCAACTTCATCGAGTTCCACTTCCAGTTCTTCTGGGATTGCCAGGTGGAGTTCTTCCAGTGTCTGGCCAAGATACCCATCATCATTAATCGCATCGATGATGACTTCTGCAATGACCTGATCGGTCTCTGAAAAAGGAGTGAGTTGTTTCTGCCAGTGCAAATGTTCATGTAAGGATTCTTCGGTATTACCTGAAACTTCATAATCACGTTCAGGTGCAGCACTGGCTGAGGTGGTACTGGCAACCATGTCGTAGGTGTCTTCCCAGTTACTATCAACAGGAAGCTCATCAGGCATTTCGGAATTCTTTTCCGGGCTATTAAGCTCGGTACTTGCAGGGTCCTTATTATTTGAGGCATTTATTTCACTTTCAGGGGCCTGTTCCGATTGTGAACCATTGACCGGGGTATTGTGCTCATCATCGACTTCTAACATCAGGTTAGAATCCAGAGCTTCCTGAATTTCGGTTTGTAATTCTAATGTCGATAGCTGTAGCAGGCGAATTGCCTGCTGCAACTGGGGGGTCATGGTCAGGTGCTGACCGAGGCGAAGTTGTAAGGTTTGTTTCATACTTTGTGGTTGGACTTCTTTTAAGCCAAATAATTCTTGTTGCTGGCTAATGTAATTTTAGCCCATTTCAAACTAAGGCGCAGGTTATTTGGCATACTTTTTTCCACACAAATGGTTTGACAAAAGATAATCTGTTGATATTGCAAATTCAGTCATAGAATTAAGAACGATGTATTTTTGACCAGCTAAATTTTGGATGTAAGTTGTAGCTCTATAACGGCAATTAGTCACAGGGGCTTTACAAATGAAAATGTTCACCAAGATATACTTTTCTAACTTGCTGGTCGGCCATTAGTGTATCCGGATCACCGCTAGCGATGACCCGTCCGGCATTCATGATGTAGCCTCGACCACAAATACTCAGAGTTTCACGTACATTATGATCCGTGATCAGGACGCCAATGTCTCGCTCGGTCAGGTGTTGAATAATACTTTGAATATCCAGTACGGAGATGGGATCAACACCGGCAAAGGGTTCATCGAGCAGGATGAAGCGTGGCTCGGTCGCCAGTGCACGGGCGATTTCAACTCGGCGTCGTTCACCACCGGACAGACTGACCCCCATATTATGGCGAATATGAGTAATGTGGAGCTCTTCCAGAAGTTCTTCGAGCTTCTGTTCCTGCTGAAAGCTGGTCAGATCCTTGCGAGTTTGCAGGATCGCCAGGATATTATCGCTGACAGAAAGCTTACGGAAAATAGAGGCTTCCTGCGGTAAGTAGCCGATACCATTACGGGCACGTAAATGCAGGGGCAGGGCGGTAATATCATGGTTATCCAGTACGATATTACCCTTGTCTGCTGCAATCAGGCCGACAATTATGTAGAACGATGTGGTTTTGCCCGCCCCATTAGGACCTAGCAATCCCACCACTTCACCACTTTCAACTTCGATGGAAACATCATTAACGACATCTCGACCTTTGTAACGTTTGGCCAGGTGCAGGGCTTTAAGTTGACTCATGGATTCTCGCTACTTGTCGGTTCATTAGCCTGTTTGGGGGTGATGATCGCACGGACTCGACCTTTGTCCTCACCCAGTGATGTTGCAGATACGGTGCTGTTACGAGTATCGTATTCGATACGAGCACCGGAAAAATGGTTATTACCCTGTTTAACCTGCGCATCTTCGAGCAGAAACAGGCGATCACTGGAAACAAAGTATTCCATTTTGTTGGCCTGAGAAAAGACTGGGTCCTCACTGTCATCCGGGAGTTGCTGCAGATGTGCAGGATTACCTTTAATGATGAGTTTATCGAGTGTGCCGTCGGTGAAATAAATGAATACTTCATCGGCAATGACCTTCAGACTGCCCTGCACAATAATAACGTTGCCCTTGTAATGGCTGAAACCTTTGGGTTCTTCAGTGATCATACTGTCAGCATTGACCTGGATCGGTTGTTCCCGATCACTGGTGAGGGCTAGCACACTGGTACTGGCGGCCAGGTAGCCCCATAGCAGGATAAATTTAACGACGGTGGACTTCATATTTACCTCGGGTGTTGGACAACAGTTCCAGACGTCCATTGCGTAGATCAGCACGCATACCGGTGGCCGTGGTCAGGTTGGGACCCTGGGTAATTCTAACGGCTGCATCGGTTTCTGCATAATCCCTGTCGGCATAGATGTGTAAATCACGAGTAAGCAACTTCATTTCTGTCTGTGCATCACCGGGCTGGGTGATATCCACTTCACCAAAAAGATGAATAAGAGTTCCTGCATTTAAGACCTGGCCTTCGTCAGCAAGCAGAAGCCAGGGGGGCTGGGAGGGGCGGAACATCTGCAGAATGGGCCTGGTAATGTCGATACTGTCATCATCCGGATAATGTTTGAGCCCTGTAGCTTCCAGCTCATAATGGGGGCGGCCATCGGCGTAATAGACCCTGGCATGCAGATCTTCAAAATAATAGTCCGGATCATGGCGCAGGGGACGGGCTTGCTGCTGTGCTGTTTGCTCGATAGAACTCAGTAGCCAGTTCCCGAAGGCCGCCAGCATGGCGACAATTAATAGAATCAGGAAATAGTGCAGGCGACTCATTAGAGAAAGTACTGGATCTGGGTATCCAGGGTATTCTGGGCTTCCATTATTAATTCACAGACATCCCGTGCTGCACCACGTCCGCCACCATGCGGGGTTTGCCAGTGTGCATGTTGCTTGGCAACCGGGTGGGCATCCTGAACTGCAATCGCGAGTCCAGCTTTACGCAGTACGGGCAGGTCGACAATATCATCACCCACATAGGCGGTTTGCTCAAAACTTAAACCAAGCTTGGTGACCAGTTCTTCAAAAGCGGGAAGTTTATCCTGTTTGCCCTGATAGACGTGTTTAATACCGAGATTTTCCATACGGTGAACAACTACTTTTGAAGTACGGGCAGTAATGATGCCGATTTCTACGCCGGAACGTTGTAGCATTTTCATGCCCAGTCCATCACGGGAATGAAAAGCTTTGTATTCCTGCCCATCATCGCCCACAAACAGGGTGCCATCGGTGAGGACACCATCAACATCAAATACCACCAGTTTAACCTGTGCCGCTTTTTCCTGAATATCTTTCATGATGTTTATATGCTTTGTGTTTTATAGAAAATAGTATTGTCAGACAACGCCGGCTCGAAGCAGGTCATGCATGTTGAGCGCACCAATAAGGCATTGCTCATTATCGACAATGGGTAATGCATTGATGCGTTTTTCATCCATGATTTGCAGGGCTTCCGCCGCCAGTTTGTCCTGTTTTAAAGTAATGCAGGGTGAGGTCATGCAATCTTTAATGCTCAGACTATGCACATTCACTTCACCATGATCCAGTACGCGTCGCAGGTCACCATCAGTAAAGACACCCACAACGTGATTCTGTTCATCCACGATTGAGGTCATGCCCAGACCTTTGCGGGTCATTTCGATCAGTGCTTCGCTCAGGCTGACATCCTGGGTGACCACCGGCATGGTGTCACCGGTATGCATCAGATCGCCAATGTGTAGCAGCAGGCGCTTACCCAGTCGGCCACCGGGGTGTGACAGGGCAAAGTCATCAGCGGTAAAGCCTCTGGATTCCAGCAGGGAGATAGCTAATGCATCACCCATGACTAACGTTGCTGTCGTGCTGGCTGTTGGTGCCAGTCCCAGTGGGCAGGCTTCTTTTTCGACACTAATATCCAGATGTACGCTGGCTTCGGTGGCGATGCGTGAAGCTGGATTACCGGTTAAAGCGACCAGGGGGATCCCCAGACGTTTGATTAAAGGGATAATCGTCAGGATTTCATCGGTTTCGCCGGAGTTAGACATGGCCAGAACAACATCCTGAGCGGTAATCATGCCAAGGTCGCCATGGCTGGCTTCACCAGGATGGACAAAAAATGCCGGACTGCCAGTGCTTGCCAGTGTGGCTGCAATCTTGCCGCCAATATGTCCGGATTTGCCCATGCCCATTACCACGATGCGGCCCTTGCAGCGCAGCATGTATTCACAGGCCTGGGCAAAGTTATCATCAATGCGCTGGCTTAAGGTGGCAATGGCCTGACCTTCAGTCTCCATTACCGCTCGGGCGATTTCGAATACCTTGTTTTTATCCATTCGTATTTAGTTGCCTTTTACGGGAAAGCCCAGTTCGGCCAGTTTGTTTGCAACAGGCTCTTCAGACAAGTTGCTGCCGGTGATACTGACGTGACCACTGCTGATATCGACATCAATCGTCTCGATACCTTCCATTGGTGTTAAACCATCACGGATAGTCTGGGCACAGCCTCCGCATTTAATATTTTCAACATCCAGTTCCAGTTGTGCACTCATGATTTCACCCGGTCACATCAAAATACAATACTGTTAAATATACAACATAAGCGATCAACAGGAGTCCACCTTCTAACCGATTAATGCGGCTTTCACCACGAAAACCATAGGCGGCGGCAAACAGGGCGATGCTAAGGCCGATCATCCATGGGAAATCACGAGTGAGGACTTCGGCATCCAGTGTATGTGGCTGGATGAGACCTGGAATACCCAATACGGCCAGTAAGTTGAACATATTTGAGCCAATGATGTTGCCAATGGCAATGTCTGGTTCTTTTTTCCAGGCGCTCATCATGGACGCCGCCAGTTCGGGCATGCTGGTACCAATGGCGACTATCGTCAGACCGATAACGAGATCACTGATCCCCATAAATTGAGCAATATTGATCGATCCCCAGACCAGGATACGGGAGCTGACCAGCAGAACGACCATGCCCACGGCCAGCCACATCAGTGCCTTACCGGTACTGATGAGCGGGATCCCCTGTTCATATTCTGTTTCCATGGGGTCAAAGGCTTGACGTCTGCCAAGGCTGACCATCCAGAACAGCATAATGATTAAACCAGTTAATAAAATAATGCCATCCTCGCGACCCAGATGGCCATCACTTACCAGCAATAAAGCCACGAGCATAATAATAAACATGACGGGATATTCGCGGCGCAGGGTTTCTGACTGTACAGCGAGAGGCATGACCAGGGCGGTGGCTCCAAGCACCAGCGCGATATTGGCAATGTTGGAACCCAGCGCGTTACCAACCCCCAGGGCTGGATTACCCTGCCAGGCGGCCACGGCGGAAACCAGAATTTCAGGAGCCGAAGTACCCATACCAACGATGGTGAGGCCGATGATCAGGGGGGATATCCCCAGGTTTCGAGCGGTGGCTGCCGCGCCATGGACAAAGCGGTCAGCGCCCCAAACCAGTAAAACAAAACCGCCGAGCACACCCAGAATAGATAATAGAATTTCGTTACTCATATATATAGAAAAGTCAGAAGTTGTTAATTATTTACAGAAGTTAAGTGGCAGGCGATATTATGAGGCTAGCCATACCGGAGAGGCAAGAATATGTTTTTAATAGAGTTTTATTAGATGGTTATATGTTCTCGCGATCAGGGTTGTTTTACCGAGGGTTGGGTAGCAGGCTTGCCCGTATTTGAATCATCAAGTTCCATCTCTAGCTCAAGTTCCAGCTCCAGATCCAGATCTTCATCCCCATTGGTGCCTAAATCTATCTTTTCCTGTGGCGGGTTGCCGTCATAGATTTTATTTTGCCGTAACTGTAAATAGGCTTCACGCATAAAAAGATAAGGATCGAGAGCGGCCTCATCCAGTACTTTGGAGGCCGTTAACAGTTCTACACGTTTGTCGATGAAAGCCAGACCGACCGCTGCCCAGTTGGCTGCATCATCTTCAATGATGGGGTAAGACAGTGGATGGGTATAAATATCAACTACCAGTCCACCCGTATCCCGCATGGTACTTGGACCAAGGAATGGCAGAACCAGATAGGGACCATCGCCGACACCCCAGACCGCCAGCGTCTGGCCAAAATCTTCATCGTGTTTAGGGAGTTCCATATGGCTGGCAACATCAAACAGACCCAAAACACCCAGCGTACTATTCCAGACTATGCGGGAAAAATCGGAAGCCGCCTGGGCGAACTTGCCCTGCAACAGATCATTAAACAGGGTGACAACATCACCCAGGTTGCCAAAAAAGTTAGAGACCCCTGTCTGCACCGGATCAGGAACATAATCTTTATAGGTTTCAGCGACTGGTTTGAATACAGCTCTATCGACAGTGTCATTGAATTTGTACATGGCCCGGTTATAGGACTCGAATGGATCATGCTCTTCTGGGGGGCCCGATACACTGGCACAGCCGCTGAGCAGGATGCCTGCAAGTAACAACAATAGATGGATGGCAGATTTGGTAGAAAGCGAATAGGTTTGATGCACGGGCGTATTATTAATTAGTTATTGGGTAATGAGGCCCGATAATCACATTGTTTTTCGATGGATGCAAGAGTGTGGAAAAACCTGAACTTCATCTTGTGTGGCCTTGTGTGACAACAGAATATCTATTTCGCTTCTGTTTTAACCTGACCACAGCGGGCACAGACATAGCGGCTGACCAGCCTTCCTTCTCGAGTTTCAAAAGGCTTGCTCTTATCCACCTCCCATTTATGAAAACCACTTTTACACAAAGATTTACCTTTGTGTTTATCTTTGGCTCGAGGTTTTTTGAATTGAAGTATGTCACCCATCGGATTAAATTAACCTGCTTTACAAATCACTGGTAACCTTAATTATGGCAGAAAACCCACACTCATTGCTTATCGGTGCCCGCGGCTGGATTCATCCGCAATGGAAAGACTCTTTTTACCCGGATGATTTGCCCGTGGACTGGCAGTTAGGTTTTTATGCCAATGAATTCTCAATGGTCGTGATTACACAGAATGAATGGACGTTTATTCAATCTGAGCCTGAGGTACTGGATGATATCGAGGCATCCTTTCGTTTCCTCTGTGAAATTTCACTGGTCGATATGTCATTGGAAGCTATTAAGCTGCAATGGCCGTTATACCAGCAAATAATTGAACGGCTGGGGAAACAATGTGCCGGGATCATCTTTCGTCTGCCTGTGGATATCCTGCCTGACAATGAAACCTGGCAATGGTGTGTGCAACAAATGCCAGACAAACTTCCCTGTTATGTTGATTTTGAAACCTGGCCTGCTGATGCAAACTGGCAAATCTGGAAGTCACAAAGTTCACTTTATGTAGTAGGCAGAGAAGATAGTGTGCAGGTTAATCGTTTAGTTTCACCAGTGGTTCGAGTTGGAAGTGAATGCACCGATTTAAAACAGCTGCGGATGTTAATTGAACAGGTCTGCCTGTGTGCTGCAAAAGAAAGTACCTTGCCTGTTTTGATAATGGAAGGGCAACCTCCCGATGTAGAAATGTTACGCAATGCACATATAATCACTGAACTATTATAGAACAGCGACACCTAAAAAAGCATTGTCATTGTGCAGGCCGGCAGGCACAATGTTGTGAATAATAAATAGAGAATAAATAAGCGTTCATGGCTGAGTCTTCACCTGTAGTTGAAATTCGTAATCTGAGTTTTTCCCGCGGTTCACGCAAAATTTTTGATGGCGTGGACATCGATATTTATCGCGGCAAAGTCACGGCCATTATGGGGCCCAGTGGCACCGGTAAAACCACACTCTTACGTTTAATCGGTGGTCAGTTACGCCCCGATACCGGTACCATTAAGGTTGATGGACAAAATGTGCCTAAACTCAATTACCATGACCTGTATGCATTGCGTAAACGTATGGGCATGTTATTCCAGAATGGCGCTCTGCTTACCGATATGGATGTCTTTGATAATATCGCTTTTCCACTGCGTGAACATACCCAGTTAAATGATCGTCTTATCCGTAGCCTGGTATTAATGAAACTGGAGGCGGTGGGCCTGCGCGGTGCGCGTGATTTAATGCCCAGTGAATTATCCGGTGGGATGAGTCGACGAGTGGCTCTGGCCAGAGCGGTAGTCATGGATCCAATGATCATGATGTACGACGAACCCTTTACTGGCCAGGATCCCATTTCAATGGGCGTGCTGGTACGTTTGATTCGCACTTTGAATGATGCCCTGGGCCTGACCAGTATCATTGTCTCTCATGATATTAAGGAAACCGCCGCCATCGCTGATCATATTTATTTGTTGTCTGGCGGCAAGGTTGTGGCACAGGGATCAACGGAAGAACTCAACCAGTCCAATTCAGAATGGGCGCAGCAGTTCATGAAAGGCCTGCCTGATGGGCCAGTGCCCTTTCATTATCCCGCACAGGATTTCAGTGATGATCTGCTCAATCTGGATGGCAGACCGCGAGGTGCTCGATAATGCTTGAGTACTTACAAGGTCTTGGCCATAAGAGTTTAAATATATTTCAGCGCCTGGGTCGGGGCCATATACTCCTGGCTAATATTGTCTTAGGTTTACATTCTTTGTTACCACGCCTGCGATTGGTTATTAAACAGATTTTTTTTGTTGGAGTATTGTCTCTCGTTATTATCCTGGTTTCTGGTCTGTTTGTTGGAATGGTACTGGGCTTGCAGATGTACAATACCCTGGTGGACTTTGGTGCAGAAGAATCACTCGGTGTGGTGGTGGCACTGTCGCTGGTACGTGAACTGGGGCCGGTCGTCAGTGCCCTGTTATTCGCTGGTCGAGCAGGCTCGGCTCTGACCGCTGAAATTGGCCTGATGAAAGCGACGGAACAATTGTCAGCCATGGAAATGATGGCGGTGGATCCAATACGAAGGGTATTGGCACCACGATTTCTAGCGGGCACAATTTCCATGCCGTTGCTGGCGGCTATTTTCAGTGCCGTGGGTGTACTGGGTGGTTATTTTGTTGGTGTCGGTTTACTGGGTGTGGATGAAGGGGCTTACTGGTCACAGATGCAGGCCAATGTGGATTTATACGATGATATCTATAATGGTGTTATCAAAAGTGTGGTATTCGGGATCGTTGTAACCTGGATTGCTGTGTTTGAAGGCTATGATGCCATACCGACTTCTGAAGGTGTTAGCCGTGCGACTACTCGTACTGTTGTACATTCATCATTAGCGGTTCTGGGACTGGACTTTGTATTGACTGCACTAATGTTTGGGGAATAATGATTTGGAGAGGATAGCATGACAACTCGTACCACTGAAATCTGGGTAGGACTTTTTGTTGCTGGTGGGCTGGCAGCTTTATTTATGCTTGCTATGCAAGTGAGTAATTTAAGTACTTATACAGATGATGAAGGTTTTGATGTTGAAGCTCGCTTTGAAGATGCCAGTGGATTGAAGGTTCGTTCAGCAGTAACTATGGCCGGTGTACGTATTGGCCAGGTTAAACAGATCCATTTTGATGATGATAAGCTTCAGGCTGTAGTCACCATACGTCTAAATAGTGTGCACGATAAATTACCCGAGGGCACATCAGCCAGTATTTATACTGCTGGTTTATTGGGTGAAAAGTATGTGGGACTGGAACCCGGTTCCAGTAGTAACCACTGCGAAGATATGGCGCTGGAAGCTGAGCTGGAAGGACGAGACTTTAATGCAGCGGATTGTGTGAGTGTGCCGGTTTATCTTAAGGACGGCTCAAGCATACAGATCACTCAGGGTTCTATGGTACTGGAAAAACTCATTGGCCAGTTTGTTTCCAGGTTCCTGACCGAAGGGGATAGCAATAAAAAAGCGGACAGTTCAGAGGGTGATAGCTGATGAACTTAGTCGTGAGTTTTCGCCCAGCGATCTTTATATTTTTATTATTGATTGCTTCTGTGTTGCCACTTCAGGCCGCAGAGAATGCAGCCGGAGTCGCCCCCGATACGTTGGTGAAAAATACAACCAACAATATGCTAGCCGCATTAACTGAGCGCAAAGAAGAGCTTAAACAGAACTCAACGCTTATCTACGATCTGGTGGGTGAAATTGTTCTTCCGCATTTTGATTTTATCCGCATGTCGCGCTGGGTGCTGGGTAAAAACTGGGATGATGCGAGTAAGGAACAAAAGCTGCGTTTTATTCGCGCCTTTCGTACCCTGATGGTTCGGACTTATGCGGTGGCTTTGCTGGATTATACGGATCAGAAAATTAACTTTATGCCCCTGCGTGGAGAGCTCAATGAAGATGGAGTCACT
>JAPHRJ010000021.1 GCA_026196045.1 Gammaproteobacteria bacterium | reverse complement strand
TTTCCCAGACCAACAATGATTTGTACACATGCAGACAACGCCGGTTACCTGATTTAAATAAGCAGGAATCAGACTTAGCTTTCTTCGCCGCCTTCTTCTGGTGCTGCTTCTTCAACATCTTCATCTGATTCTTTCGCGCCACGAGATATGTGAATGCTGGCAACAGACTGATCATGGCCTTCACCATGGCTCAACTCAACCAGTTCTACACCTGCAGGCACTTTGATATCAGACATATGAACAGAACCGTCTACATCAACTTCAGCCATATCCACTTCGATATATTCAGGCAGATCTTTCGGCAGACAGCTTACTTCAACTTCATTGAAGCTATGTGCAACCAGACCACCCGCTTTAACACCAGGAGAGGTTTCTTCGTTAATGAAATGCAAAGGAACCTGAACGCGAATTTTTTCATTCGCACTCACGCGAAGGAAATCAACATGCATAACGACAGGCTTGCTGGGATGGCGTTGCAGATCTTTTAGAATCGCCTGCTCTGTATTCGAACCGACTTTAACGGTCAGAATATGAGAGTAAAACGCTTCATTTTCCAGCTGATGCAACAGAACATTATGCTGTAATGACAAAGAAGCCGGTTCTTTACCCGCTCCGTAAATAACAGCAGGAACCAGTCCCGCACGACGCAGGCGGCGGCTCGCACCTTTCCCCTGGTCAGTACGTGGTTCTGCCTCTAGAACAAATTCTTCGCTCATTGGCGATCTCCTAAATTAAACAATAAAATAACGGTAAACTACCTGTTGTGTTACCAGGTAAATCACCTCATCCACCCTCGCGACCAGGGGTGAATATGAGACTGGCCACACGGCCAGTCATCCTCAATCCGTTAATCAACGTATAACGAACTGACAGATTCTTCGCTACTGATCCGGCGCATGGTCTCGGCCAGTAATTCTGCAATACTCAACTGACGAATCCGACCACAGGTCTGAGCGGCACCTGATAGTGGAATCGTATTTGTGACAACCAACTCGTCCAGCTCTGAGTTGTTTACATTTTCTATCGCCGGGCCTGATAGTACCGCATGGGTACAATACGCCACCACTTTCGAAGCACCATGTGCTTTCAATGCTCCCGCCGCCTGACACAGAGTGCCCGCAGTATCGACCAGATCATCCACGATAATACAGGTCCGGCCTTTAACATCACCAATGATGTTCATGACTTTAGCTTCATTGGGTCGTGGCCGGCGTTTATCAATAATCGCCAGTTCCGCATCATCCAGACGTTTGGCCAGTGCCCTTGCACGTACAACACCACCCACGTCCGGTGAAACCACCATTACGTTCGGGTGTTTTTGCCGCCAGATATCACCCAACAAAATAGGTGAGGCATAAACATTATCCACCGGGATATCAAAAAACCCCTGGATCTGATCGGCATGTAAATCAACCGTCAACACACGATCTGTTCCCGCGACACCAATCATGTCGGCCACGACCTTGGCCGTAATCGGAACCCTGGCTGAACGTGGGCGTCTATCCTGACGCGCATAACCAAAATAAGGAATAACGGCTGTAACTCTGGCTGCCGATGAACGTCGCATCGCATCAACCATTACTAATAATTCCATCAGGTTATCATTAGTAGGTGCACAGGTAGGCTGAACAATAAAAACATCCCGACCGCGGACGTTTTCCATGACTTCAACCATTACTTCACCATCACTGAACTGGCCTACCAGGGCTTTACCCAATGGCATATTCAGCCGCGCCACAATGTCCTGTGCCAACTGCGGGTTTGAAGTCCCCGTAAAGACCATCATGCTATCGGCCATTATTTACCCCGTGGCTTTCATATCAGATTCAAATGAAGTACTACTGCTTAGTCCCTAGTCCTTCAAAGTATATGGCTGGGGCGGCAGGATTATTCAGGGCTACGCCCTTCACCCCTTCGGGGCCAGTGTCGACTATTTTTCAAATAGTCTCCACTGTTCAAATCCACCTCCGGTGGATTTGTCGAACCTGAGTTTAATTGATTACTCGGTTCTCATCCTGCTTCCAGCATATTTGCTTAAAATGGCTGGGGCGGCAGGATTCGAACCTGCGCATGCTGGAATCAAAATCCAGTGCCTTACCGCTTGGCGACGCCCCAATAAATCAAATCGACGAGTTTTAAAATTAGCCGCCGAACAGCTAACAGCCTGCTCTTACTAATAAAGGTGAAATATTCACACCTTGAGCTACGAATCCCTGCCAGTTTTCTTTTAGCGCCGTCAATGCGGTTTGTGCCGCAGATTGCGTTTCAAAGGCAGCAAAAACACAAGCTCCCGTTCCCGTCATTCTCGCTTCAGCATACTGACTTAAGTCCTGTAATGCCGCTTCCACTTCAGGAAAGCTTTCGCGAACCAGTGGTTCACAGACATTTTCCGTCACTGACCCGGCGAGAAAGTCGCGTATTGTAATCGGTGGGCAATCGCGCCGCAATTGTGGATTTGAAAAAACATGGGCTGTTGAAGCATGAACAGGGGGAATTAGGACCAAAAACCAGGGTTCTGGCAAAATAATTGGTTCCAGTTGCTCTCCAACCCCTTCCGCCCAGGCCGATTTGCCACGAACGAAGACGGGAACATCTGCTCCCAGCTTTATGCCCAATGCAGTCAGTTCATCAATTGACAGCCCACATTTCCAGATCTGGTTGAGGGCAAACAATGTTGTCGCCGCATCCGAGCTGCCACCACCGAGTCCACCCCCCATGGGTAGCTTCTTATCAATCTCAATATCTATGCCCTGAGTGACGCCCGTATGGGATTGCAATAAACGAGCGGCACGTACAATAAGATCCTGCTCTTCTGCTACACCATCGACCTCAGTGACCCGAACGATCTGGCCATCATCGCGAGGAGAAAACCGCAGTTCGTCACCATAGTCCAGGATCTGAAAGACCGTTTGCAGCAGGTGATAGCCATCATCACGTTGACCTGTGATATGCAAAAAAAGGTTAAGTTTGGCCGGAGCTGGCCAGCTTAATTCAGTAGTTAGATCAGGCAAGTTTTCTAAACATCCCGCGCTAGTTGTTATCTGGCTATTTTTACAGACGGTTTACAGGCTACTACTGAGCTGCCAGTCATCCACGATCATACGCACTTCGATATCTGGCTGGCCCTTGATGAATAACTTGTTGGGTAATTGCAGATTATTCACCTTAACATAGCGTTTCATTTCCACTACCCAGCCATCCTGTTTCAGATTTGCCAGCCGTCCGTATTCATCCAGTTGAGACACGTTCACGTCAGGCATGTGGGGGTTAGGTAGTCCTCTCACCCAGTACATTAAACTGGTAACCGGCATCGATACACCAGTGTGTTCACGTAACAGGCTATCCGCCTCCTGAGAGAAATAAACCTTGTCATCATCATGCAGATAAACACCCGCCTGACTGCCAGACAATCTTACCTGCCCCGCACCGAGTGGCCCGGACAGACGAATATCATACTGATCATCCTGTTGCTGCCAGTTCACATCAAGGTGCCAGGCCTCAATATCTGTCGTAATAGATAAACGGCCCGACAGGCGCCATTGCTGCATTTCGGCCAGTTGCACCTGTCGATGCTCCCAGGTTACCTGTGCTGAACCCGGTGGCGTCGTTGGCACGGGCGCGACGGCACAACCGCTGATCAGTAAGGATAAAATCAGCAGGTGTTTCATTTAGTAAGGCGCTGGATGACGTCCAGTAATAACTCATGCTTTGGAGTTTGTTGCAGGGCGTTATCCCAGACTTTACGTGCGCCTGCATGATCCCCGCTCACCCACAGGACTTCACCCAGATGGGAGGCAATTTCTGAATCCTGCAATTTATTCAAAGCGCGGCGTAAATACTCCAGTGCCTGCTCATATTTACCCAGGCGGTAATAGGCCCAGCCCATACTGTCCAGGATCGCGGCATCATCGGGTTTTTTGGCAAAAGCTTTTTGCACATAGGCAAAACCTTCTTCAATACGCTCAGTCCGGTCCACCAACGTATAACCCAGGGCATTCAGGGCCTGAATGTTCTCTGGTTCATTTTTTAAAATAAGTTGCATATCCTGAATCGCAATATCCAGTCGATCAAATTTTTCGGCTACCAGTGCTCGCGCATAGAGCAAGCGGGAATTGCCCGGCATTTGCTCCAGGGCATCGGTATAAACCTCAAAGGCTTGCTGATACTGCCTGGCAGCATTCAACAATTCACCTTCAGCCAGATATAAGCGCAGTTCTACTTCAAGTGTATTGGCTTTCACACGGTGTAAATGGGCTCGGGCTTCATCAAGCCTGTTTGCTTTTGCCAGAAGAGCCGCAACACGGATCTGTGCTTCAAGATAATGAGGTTCCTTGCTGACATTTTTATAGAATTGAATGGCCTCGGCATCCTGTTGCTGGCGCTCTCTGATTTCACCCAGATAATAATGGGCTTCACTAACACGCTTATTCTTTGTAATTAAAGATTGAAAACGTGCTTCAGCCTGCTCCAGTTTATTGATCTGAATACTTAATAAACCCAGAGCATAAATCGCATCAACATGCTCGGAGTCCTGATCCAGCACTTCAGAGAACTGCTCATAGGCCTGCTCATACTGCTTTTCATCAACCAGCTTACGGGCATAAAACAGACGCAGCTTTATATCATCCGAATACTCATCCACGGTTTCCCGTAGCATCTTGAGTGCATCGGCATCTCGCCCCTGACGGATCAGGATATTCCCATGTAGCAAATGGGCTTCAGTCCATTCAGAACGTAGTGCCAGAGCTTTTTTGATATTGGTTTCTGCTTTGTCCAGGCTACCGACTAATAATGCCAGATGACTGTAAGCATAGAGGGCCGCAGGGTTCTGCTGACGCCCGGCAACCAGCTTCTCCATTACGGACAGGGCGGTCTTTTTATCTCGTTCCTTACTTAGCAAGGACACGATTAACATAAACCCATCATGAACCGTGTTTTCCGTCTGTTTCAGGATATTCTCAAAATGAGTCAATGCGACATCGGTCTGACCCGTGCGAACCAATAAAGCGGCGGTGACCTGCTGTGCCTCAATATTATCAGGCACCAGTTTGACCCAGATCCGAGCAGCCTCTAACGCATTTTTGTCATTCCGAGCAAAAACCGCGATCCGGGTGGCCCGTTCCGCTACTTCTGCATCCGGAGCCTGATTCAATACCACCATATAGTGAGAAACCGCCTGTTCCATCTGTCCACGCTGACCGGCAATTTCTCCAGCCAGTAAATGGTAGAGTAGCTCGCTGTTCAGAGGCTTTACTTCCGGCCTGGGTTGTGGAGCCGGAGCCAGTATTTTTGCCGAACTCGGTTTTTTACCCACTTTTTTGACCGGCGCGGCTTCCACCTGTTTCTCAGATGGGGCAGACTGTGATGCCGCCGGTTTACTGGCAGGTGGGTTGATGGCCTGGCTGGCACAACCCTGGACGAGTAGAAGGGTAAAACCAATACAAATGCTATTTTTAACTAAAGACATATTAATTTTCGTAAAATGATGATTCAGGGATTCAATATCTATTATATATGGACATGATTAGTATTTTATTCAACTATAACCGACTTTTACCATTTTGCCTTATAATACCAACTTGACCGAACATACTCACACAAACAACATGGCTATTAACTCCATTTCCTGATACAGGCACAGCGTGACTCTTTTAGCATTTGGCATTAACCACAAGACCGCCCCCGTCTCTATTCGTGAGAAGGTGGCCTTTCCGCCTGAAAAAATTGAATCCGCTCTGCAGGATATTCTACAGCAGGCCGCTGCTTCAGAAGCCGCCATTGTCTCAACCTGTAATCGTACCGAACTCTATGTTGGCGTAAATGATGATAACCATAACCATGTGATCGAATGGTTCCAGAGCTATCACAACCTCAGTAACGAAGAACTCAATCCTTACATCTATACCCATCATGACAATGCCGCAGTATTACACCTATTGCGTGTGGCCAGTGGACTGGATTCTCTGGTACTGGGAGAACCGCAGATCCTGGGACAAATCAAGGATGCTTTTCATACCGCCAGCCATGCCGGCACCATTGGACAACAATTAAGCCGTTTGTTTCAACATACGTTCACGGTGGCCAAACAGGTACGCACCGAAACGGCCATTGGTGCCAGTCCCGTTTCCGTGGCTTTCGCGGCTGTCCGTCTGGCCAGGCAGATTTTCTCCAATCTTAGTGAGCACACCGCTTTGTTGATTGGTGCTGGCGAAACCATTGAACTGGTTGCTCGCCATTTACATGAACAGGACGTTAAGCACATCATTGTCGCCAACCGAACCGTTGAGCGTGCAGAAAGCCTGGCAAAAGGATTTAATGGCGAAGCCATTGCTCTCGCCGATATGCCTGAACGATTAGTTGATGCGGATATTATTATTGCCTCCACCGCCAGCCAGTTGCCTATCCTGGGTAAAGGTGCGGTTGAACGTGCATTAAAACAACGCAAACATCGTCCTATGTTTATGGTAGATATTGCTGTACCCCGTGACATTGAGCCCGAGGTCAACAAGCTGAGTGATGTCTATTTATACACGGTGGATGATCTTCATGAAGTTATTGAAGAAGGCCGTCAGTCGCGTGAAGAAGCCGCAGAGCAAGCCGAAGAAATCATTATCAACCAGGTTGAACACTACATGGGCTGGTTACGTTCACTCACAGCCGTGAAGACCATTCGCTGTTTCCGTAGCCAGGCCGAACATCTGCGTGATGAAGCGCTTGAACATGCACAACGCCAACTAACTGCAGGCAAAGATCCTCAGCAGGTCATGGCTGAACTCGCCCGAACCCTTACCAATAAACTCATTCATCAGCCTTCGGTACAAATGCATCATGCTGCCTATAATGGCCATGAAGACATGCTGGAAAGCGCCCGTATTTTATTCAGTCTCGACGAAACTGAAACCGACAATTAACTTCTCAGCATACTTATGAAACCTTCGATCTATAACAAACTGGAAGGGCTGTCCGAACGCCTGGATGAAATCAATGCTCTACTCGCGGTGCCTGAAGTAATCCAGGATCAAAACCGCTTTCGAACTTTGTCACAGGAATATGCCCAGGTTAATCCGGTGGTTAACACGTTTAAAGAATACCAGAACACCCTGTCCAGTATTGAAGATGCCCAGCAAATGCTGGAAGAAGATGATCCTGAGTTAAAAGAAATGGCTGAAGAAGAAATCAGTTCAGCCAAAAATAAAAAGGGTGAACTGGAAAAAGAATTGCAGCTCCTTATGCTGCCTTCAGATCCCAATGATGAAAAAAATATCTTTCTCGAAGTCCGTGCAGGTACTGGCGGTGATGAAGCCGCCCTCTTTGCTGGTGATCTGTTTCGTATGTATTCCCGCTATGCCGAACGACGTCGCTGGAAACTGGAAATTATTAGTGAAAACCTGAGCGATCATGGCGGCTACAAAGAAATTATTGCGCGAATTGAAGGCCAGGGAGCTTATTCGCGTTTAAAATTTGAGTCAGGTGCACATCGTGTACAACGCGTACCGGAAACTGAATCCCAGGGACGTATTCATACTTCGGCCTGTACCGTCGCCATCATGCCCGAAGCCGATGAAGTAGAAGAAATTGATATTAATCCAGCCGATCTTAAAGTTGATACCTATCGTGCTTCCGGTGCGGGTGGTCAGCACGTTAACAAAACAGATTCCGCTATTCGCCTGACCCATCTACCAACCGGCCTTGTGGTTGAATGTCAGGATGAACGTTCACAACACAAGAACCGCGCTCGTGCCATGTCCGTATTACAGGCCAGGCTCTTTAATGCCGAACAGGAAAAACAACAGGCTGAACAGGCACAAACCCGTCGTCAATTAGTAGGCAGTGGTGATCGTTCTGAACGTATCCGTACTTATAACTTCCCGCAGGGACGCATCACTGATCACCGTATTAATCTCACGCTGTATAAACTGGACGAGATTCTGCAAGGGGATCTTGATGAAGTAATTGAACCTCTAATAGCAGAACATCAGGCGGACCTACTGGCAGAAATGAGTGAAGAGTAAATTCAACTTAGATTGTTTAACTAAAATATTCTCTTTGAAATGGGATTATCTTATTAACCCCACCCATGCTCATCAATTATCCTAATCTCTCTGAAAAAAACATATAGCAATTGGTAGATATTTAATACCAAAGCTCAATATCCGCTACAGATAATTAAAACAAATCACACACATAAAAATCATATGGTTTTTGCTATTATAAGTATGTTGGCCTGAAGTCTAGTCGTTTTTACCAAAATACGAATTAATTACATATGAATGAGAAAAATTTACAGGCGTTTTCTTCATCCCGAAGTCGGGATCACATGCTTGAAGCAAACCGAACCAGAATAAAAATATGGACCTGGGTAATGATTGGCATATGGTCGTTATCCATCGTTATCTCATTCTTCTGGAATGATCAGCAGGTCCGCTCACTTATAATGGACCAGGCCAGTTCTGAACTTAGGGCTCATTTTTTCAAAGATCTCACCTTTCGCCAATGGGCTACAAAACACGGTGGGGTATATGTCCCGGTAACCGAAGAAACCCAGCCCGATCCCTATATCGCCTATATTCCTGAACGGGATGTGACCACGCCATCGGGACGTGTGCTGACCTTAATCAATCCGGCTCTTATGGTGCGAAAGTTCAATGAAATGTCAAAAGAGAATAATGAGGCACAGGGACATATCAGTAGTCTGCGCCCGATAAACCCTGACAATAAACCTGACTCATGGGAAACAAAGGCACTAGAGTCTTTTGAAACAGGGATTACGGAAGTTACTGGAATTTCAGATATTGATGGTGAACCCTATTTACGATTGATCCATGCACTGACAATGGACGAAAAATGCCTCCATTGTCATGAGCACCAGGGTTATAAGAAAGACGACGTTGCTGGTGGTGTTAGTGTGTCAATTCCACTCTTAAAACTTGAGCAGACTGCAAATGACAGGATAAAGAGAATTGGTGTCGGTCATGGTCTGTTATGGTTTTTTGGCATACTAGGTATTTTTTTAGGCAACCGCAAACTGACTCAAGGAATAGAAAACAGTAATCTTGCCTACATCGCATTAGGTGAAACAGAAGCAAGCACACGCTCAATTCTCAGCACTTCACTGGATGCCATTATTACAATTAATTCTAGCGATATTGTAACAAACTGGAATCAACAGGCTGAAATCATTTTTGGATGGTCTTCAGATGAGGCTTTAGGTAAAAGCCTTGCAGAACTTATTATCCCGCAACAATATCGTCAACAACATCAACAAGGCATTCGCACCTATCTCAATACAGGTGAAGGCCCAGTATTAAACAAACGCATAGAAATAACGGGACTCAATAAAAATGGCTCTGAATTTCCAATAGAACTGACTATTGCACCCATCTCAGTAGAAGGGCAACCTGCATTTAGCTCTTTTATCCGTGATATTAGTGAACAAAAAAATGCGGCTGCGCAGATTAGCAAAGACTATCATTCACAGCGAGTTATTGCCGCTGTTCTTGAGATATCAATGCACTCAATACCATTCAAGGAAAAACTTGAACAGTCACTGGATGTCATTCTATCTACTCCCTGGCTAACGTTACAGGGAACAGGGATGATATTCATTGTAGACAAAGACCCCACTAACCTGAACATGGTTGCTCAGCGCGGAGTTTCAGAACCAATTCAAGCAAAATGCAGTCAAGTAAACTTTGGCGAATGCTTATGTGGGAAAACGGCTGCAACACAAGACATTGTATTCTCATCCTGTCTTGATGCTAATCATACCGTAAGATTTGAAGGCATGACAGAACATGGTCATTATTGTATTCCCATCAAATCTGAAGACAGGCTTATAGGTGTGCTTAACCTTTACCTGGATCACCACCATAAAAAGAACAGTGAGGAGTTACATTTTCTTAAAACTATCAGCAATACTTTGGGCAATATGATTACCCATCATCAAAATAAAGAAAAGCTACAGCATTATGCTTATTACGATGAGTTAACTGAACTTCCAAATCGTACATTATTTATGGATCGCTTAGAACAATGCCTCAAACATACTAAGCGACACACATCATATATATACGCTGTTTTATTCCTCGACCTTGATCGGTTTAAAAACATCAATGACAGTCTTGGACATGCGGTAGGTGATCAAGTCCTGGATAGCGTTGCTACACGCCTAAAAAAATGTGTTCGTGAAGTAGATACTGTAGCAAGATTGGGAGGGGATGAATTTGCCATTCTTCTTGATGATATTGAAAATATCTCCGATGCATATAGTACGGCTAGTCGAATTCATCAGGAACTGGTTAACCCATTACAGCTTCCACGCCATGAAGTTTACACTTCAACAAGTATTGGTATTGTTCCTGGACTGGTTTCTTATGAGGCTCCTAGTGATTTATTACGTGATGCCGACATTGCCATGTATCGAGCCAAACAAAAAGGTAATGGGCATACAGAAATTTTTGACGAGAAAATGCATGCCCATGCAGTTAAAACTCTAGATATAGAAACTGAACTTCGCCGAGCGATGGAACGACAGGAGTTCAGTATTCATTTCCAACCAATTATATCTATAAAACATGAGCGTATTATTGGATTTGAATCATTGCTACGCTGGCACAACCCTGAACGAGGCTTTGTACCACCAACCGAATTCATACCAATAGCAGAAGAAACTGGCCTTATTAATGAGATCGGTCTTTGGGTATTACAGGAATCATGTAGACAAATAAAAGTATGGAATGATAAATATCCTGCATATAAATCACTTTACACCAGTGTTAATTTATCTCCAGTTCAATTTCTTAAACAAAACCTTATTTCTACGATAGATAATCATTTACGATCAATTTCATTTGACACCACTAACCTACGGCTCGAAATTACCGAAAGCATTTTAATGGAAAATCCAGTTACTGCTGCACAAATGCTTCAGGATTTAAAAAATCGTAATATTAACTTATATCTTGATGATTTCGGCACTGGTTATTCATCACTAAGTTATCTTCACAATTTTCCATTTGACGCTCTAAAGATTGACCGAAGTTTTGTATCCAAACTATCATCTGGAGAAGAACATATTGGAATGGTGAAAACCATTATCGCTGTGGCAAAAAACTTTAATATGGATATCATTGCAGAGGGTGTGGAAACCGAAGAACAATTATCCATATTAAAGGAGCTGGGTTGTCATAATATTCAAGGATATTATTTTTCTAAACCCGTAACCGCAATGGAAGCTGAAACAATGTTAACAAAACCATTCAACCACCTCTTACTTTAATTAACTTACTATTTTGCGCTATCTACTGAAATCATAACGAGAACTGTATAATTTACGGTGGACTGAAAATAGTTAATTTAACCCAATAATATCAAGATGCGGTTTCCCAAATACTATTTTTGTCTCCCCAGCGAATACACAACCACAACCAGAATGAAATGGGGAACATCATTCCTGCCCAGCTCCAGTCTTCCATATAGATAGAAACTGGGATACAGGCAAAACTACTTAATAGAAAAAATCCAAAAAGAATCATTGCGCCTTTTTTTGTTGCTACGTTATTTAAGCCTAAAAGAATCCAGCCAATTGAAACCCATAGTGGCTTTTTATTTTGTTCACTCATACTACTTCAACCTGTGTTTAACAATTTTATTAAATATTAATATATACAGTGACCATCGAAGTACCTGCGGGCCATGACTGTCAATACTACCTTATCCACCCTGGACTTTGTATAAAACATTAGTTAGCCTACACAAGATCTTTACCATTTTTCTCATGTAATTGATAATTTTTTTATCATCCTTGATACTATCCTGAATGAAAATTTGATCATGTACAGGACTTAGATGCTTCGCTTCCGACAAATTGTTTTTCTTATTCTGCTATTACCAACGGGCCTGTTGGCAGAGACAAGCCCTGAATATGTGGGCGTTGAGCTTTGTCAAATGTGCCATCAGCCTCATCTTGAGTCCTGGTCAGAAACAAAAATGTCAAAAAGCTTTGATCTACTTAAGCCTGGCATTCGAACAGAAGCAAAAGTAAAAGCAGGCCTTGATCCTGATGTTGATTACACCCACAACTCTGCCTGCCTGGCTTGTCACACAACAGGCTTTGGCCAACCCGGTGGTTTTGTCAGCATAGAAAAAACACCTGAGATGGCAAATGTACAATGTGAAATGTGTCATGGCCCTGGCAGTATCTATGCCGAGATGATGGTAAAAGTCAGGGGTACTTATACAAGGGAAGATTACATTAAAAAAGGAAAGATGATCATGCCGTCACAGGAACAGAATGTTTGTATGACCCAGTGTCATAATAGAGCCAGTCCTTTTGTTAAAACGGATTATAAATTCGACTTTACTGACAGAAAAGCAATGGGCACTCACAAACATAATTTACAATATATCTACATGCCGTTTTAATAATCACTATAAAATTTAATGGCACTCACGTTTAATTTGCTCATGCAAGTCCTTTGCTTTTTGTTTATCACGCACTGTTGGCGTATGTTCAAGATAGACTTCAACTTTTGACAAGTCCTGCCGGTAACCTTCACAACGTGAATCATCATGTTGATAGGATAAGACATCTTTCGCACATTCTCTTTTAATTAACTTGCGTAAATCACGCGCTTTCTGTGCGTCACGTTCGTTATATGTGTGTTCCAGATATATCTCAGTTTTATTTAACTGGCTAATATATTTACGACAATGTGAATCTATCTTTTTAGTTTTCGTTGACCTCGATCTTTCTGCTGCCGAGTTAGAGCTTTCATTTATTTGTTCAATTTGTTGATCTGTAGCAAAACGCATTCCAGACTGACCAGCCTCTTCTAGCGGAACAATCTCAGACTGAACTTCTTTGGGAGGAGAATCCCCATAGATCACTTCACCATCTTTATTAAGCCAACGAAAAACATCAGCCTGAACACCGAAACTAATGACGAATAAACCGAGCAATATAAAAAGTAGTATTTGTTTTTTCATAATGGACTTTAATTCTAACCTATCACCAACCAATGTAACCCTATATTTTGTCCGCGTAAACAAGTAGGTTTTTGTATGCTCAGGCTGCTGCGCCAGCCCCTGTATCTGATAAAAAGATTCAAGAAATCAGATCGACTGCCGAAAACCTTATTAACCCTCTGGTATTAGTATCAGACTCAAACTAATTCAATGATTTGCAGTGTAGTTTTTCGAATTCGCACACCCGACCTGCCGTGCCATAACAATTCTGATTGCAAACATATTTAAATTATGGCCTTTGGAGAATGACCCATGTTATGGAAAAAAGGTAGAGACAAGGTAGAAGATTACTCAGTGACTGAACCACCCAATCTGGTCGATAAAGAGCTTGATTTTCTTGCCGCTATCGAAGCCCATGTACGCTGGAAAATCCGTCTTGAATCTTATATTGCAGGAACCTGTGATGAAGAGCTTGAAGCAGAAACGGCCTGTAAAGACGATGAATGTTTATTGGGTAAGTGGATCTATGGTGCAGGTGGAGAAAAATACAATGAACTGGATAAGTTCCAGTATATTAAAGAAACCCACACCAACTTCCATCGGTGTGCCGGTGATGTAATACGTATGGTCGATAATGGCCAAACAGATGAGGCGCGAGAATTACTCTTGCACGGCGAATATTCAACCTATTCACATCGAATCAAGTCTGAATTAGCACGTCTTTCTCTTGAGCTTGATTACAAAAAATAACCGGTTTCTATTAGCTGTTATTTTTTTCTTCTACAGATGCCAGGTACTGTGAAGCACGAAACAATGCAATTACAGTCTTGGCATCATTTATTTTACCTGTCACAGACCAGTTAAGCGCCTCAACAAAATCAACCCAGTGCAATTCAAATACTTCATGTTCTTCCGGTTGCTGTTCAACTAACTTCAGCTCTTTTGCCAGGTACAGATAAACCAGTTCATCAAATACCCCCGGTGAACTGATCATAGCTCCCAGTTCATGCCAGAATGTAGCCTGTACACCAGCCTCCTCTTCCAGTTCACGATGTGCCGTTTCTAGCGGGGGTTCCTGGTTATCAATCTTACCGGCGGGTAATTCCCAGACCCATTGATCAACCGCATATCGATACTGTTTTAATAGACACACCTGACTATTATCATTAATCGCCACCACCGCCGCACCGCCGGGGTGACGTACAATTTCAAGCTCAGCCGTAGTGCCATTAGGAAGTTCAACCTGTTCCACCTCGAGTTTAATAATTCGACCTGAAAAAATATGCTGTTTATTCTGACTCAATGCTCTACTCACTTAATACGGTTGGCTAATATTAATTTGCCATCATGCTGCTTTATTGTCGATAATCATCATTACACCGACAACAATACACTCTGACTCATCTTCAAAAAAACACCATGTCTTTGTCCATTGAGCAAGTTTTACAACAGGCTGTTGCTGTTCTTTCAACAAGTTCTGATAGCGCGCAACTCGATGCCGAGATTCTGCTTGCCGACATATTACAAAAAGACCGGACGTTTCTTCGCACCTGGCCTGAACACCGCTTAACAAACGAACAGGCTCGACAATTTTCTGACCTGATAAAACGTCGACAACAGGGTGAACCCGTTGCCTATATTACAGGTAAACAGGGGTTCTGGTCGTTAGCGTTGTCCATCAGCAACGATACACTTATTCCTCGACCGGAAACTGAACTCCTGGTCGAACAGGCATTGCAGATTATTCCACAAAATATCTGTTGGCAAATCATGGACCTGGGCACCGGTAGTGGTGCTATAGCGTTGGCTTTGGCTAAGGAACGACCTGCCAGCCATTTTGTTGCAACAGACATCGATTTCGCTTCTCTAAAACTTGCCCAGCAAAATGCGGTTGCGCATCACATTATGAATGTTCATTTTGTTGCCGCTCACTGGTTAACTCCATTTAATGCAGAACTGCAACTGGACATGGTTGTTTCCAACCCTCCCTACATCATGTCGGGTGATCCACATTTAAAACAGGGTGATGTCCGCTATGAACCAGAGCGTGCTCTGGCATCAGGGAAAACAGGCCTGGACGATATTCGCCTGATCATAAAACAATCTTATACTCAACTTAAACCAGAAGGCTGGCTACTGATCGAACATGGATACCATCAGGCTGAGGATCTTCATCAACTCATGCATGAACAGGGCTTTATATCGATCAATAACTTACGCGACTATGGTAATCAACCGCGCCTCAGTTTGTGCCAGAAAAAAGACAAACGTTGAGTATTTGCTATCCTTAAGTTTAGGGGATTCGTAGATACTTATTTGTATCCTAAAGCTTGACCCCTGACAGTATATGGGTAGGATGTAATTTAACTAAAATTAAAAAAATTAAGACACCATAGTATGGAAGTCACACTCAAAAAACGTGAAATCTATTTCAGTCCACTGCACCCTGATAAAAATCAGGCACAGTCGGCCCTATTATTATTTGAAGGAATCAGCGGAGTACTCCATCTTCAAGCTGTTGATCCTCTACAACTCCATATTCAATATGATATTCAGTACCTGACCCTGGTCATTATTGAAGACACATTAAAAGAACTAGGTTTTCATCTTGATAACAGTCTCATCATTCAACTCAAGCGAGCCCTGTTTCATTACACCGAAGAAACTGAGCGTGCTAATCTGGGTTGTGACCGTTCGCAGGATCAAAACACCCGCGATATTTTCATCCACCGTTACCGTAACCAGAACCATGGTTGCCGTGACCACCGTCCACAACACTGGCGCGACTATTTATAATACATACGCACCCTTCTTTGTAGCTTCTTGCATTTATAGAAACTATCTTTTCACTTTCACTTAACGTATTCTTTTTCCCAATACTTATTTTACGATCCTGGGACTTTTACTGTAATGAACGATGATCAACTTCTGCGCTATAGTCGCCAAATTATGTTGCCGCAAATTGATGCGCAAGGTCAGGAAAAATTACTCAATGCAACCGCACTCATCATTGGCCTGGGTGGATTAGGCGCGCCTGTTTCCATGTATCTGGCGGCGGCTGGTGTTGGCCATCTGATACTGGTTGACTTTGATAAAGTCGAACTCACTAACCTGCAAAGACAAATTGTTCATACAACGGATGATATTGATCGTCCTAAAGTTGAATCTGCCAGGGATAACTTACACCTCCTGAATCCAGAAATTAAAATCACGACTATTAATAAAAAACTGGACGACAACGAACTGCTTGAACAAATAAAACAGGTCGATATTGTTATTGAAGGCAGTGATAACTTTGCCACACGCTTTGCCGTTAATGCAGCCTGTGTGCAAACAAAGACACCATTAGTATCTGGTGCCGCTATTCGTATGGAAGGACAGGTCTCAGTTTATTTAAATGATGGCGAAGGTCCCTGTTATCACTGTCTGTATAAAGATGAAGGTGAACTGGATGCCACCTGCAGCGAGAATGGTGTACTCGCTCCGGTTGTCGGTATTATCGGCAGCATTCAGGCTACGGAAGCATTGAAAGTATTAACAAATACTGGAGAACCGTTATCCGGCCGCTTATTACTACTGGATGCCATGAGCATGGAATGGCGAACCTTAAAACTGAAGAAAGATCCGGGATGTCCTGTGTGTTCAGTGTAATAACAACTGACCGGCTATTGTCTGGTAGTCGGGGAATCCGGCGAGATAGACGCGATAAATAACTGTTCACAGTCTACCGTATCAAATTCATACTTGTGATTACAGAATTCACAGGCCACCTGGATCAGTCCCTCATCTTCAATGATTGACTCCACTTCTTTGCGACCCAGTGTTTTCAGCATATTAGAGACTCTGTCACGACTACAGGTGCAGCGGAAACAAACAGGATCCGATTCAAATACTCGAATATCTTCTTCATGAAACAGACGATGAATGATTTCATCCGCACCAAGGTTAAGCAGTTCTGATGAGGTAATGGTTGAAGCTAATTGTTCAACTCGATTCCAGGCATCTTTATCATGCTGTTTGTCGGTATCAGGAAGTTTCTGTACTAATAATCCCCCTGCACGATTATCATCGACAGATAACCAGAGATGGGTTGCCAATTGCTCCGAGACTTCTAAATAATTATCCAGCGCATCAGCCAGTGTTTCACCTGTCAGCTCAACAATACTTTGATAACGTTCCTTGCTATGTTCTGGTTCCAGAGTAATGGCCAGACGACCGGCACCAACCAGCCCCTGTAGATTAGCTGCCTCGACAACCGGTTGTGAATGGGCAACTCCACGCAAGGTACGATCACTGGTACATTCAACCACCATGAGAGAGATCGGACCATCTCCCTGTATTTGTATGATCAAACGCCCTTTGTACTTCAAGGTTGAGGAGAGAAGTACAGCCGCTACCATCATTTCACCTAATAGGTCCCTGACCGGGCGGGGATAGTTATGACGTTCAAGGACGGCTTGCCAGGTGGCATCCAGATGCACAATATCACCACGGATATCCGCATTTTCAAATAGAAATCGTTGCAGGGAGTCTTTCATCATAAACCAGTGGCCAGGGACAAGTTACTCGTCATATATTAAGAATATTATTACAGTTCTAACTTTTGCTTAAGTAACTGGTTAACCTGTCCGGGATTGGCTTTGCCCTGGGTTTGTTTCATCACCTGACCAACAAAGAAACCCATCAGTTTGTCTTTGCCTGCTTTAAGCTGTTCAACCTGACCAGGATTAGCGGCAATAATCTCATCGACAATGGCTTCGATAGCACCTGTGTCAGTGATCTGTTTTAAACCTTTGCTTTTGATAATGGCATCAGCATCACCTTCACCATTCCACATGGCCTCAAAAACTTCTTTAGCAATTTTGCCGGAGATAGTATTGTCCTTAATACGATTAATCATTCCCGCCAGCATTTCAGCTGTTACCGGTGATTCATTAATTTCCTTGCCTTCTTTATTCAGGAAGCCAGACAGGTCTCCCATTATCCAGTTTGCTGACAATTTGATATCATCGGTCGCTTTTATAACTTGCTCAAAATAATCTGCCATATCTCGACTGGTTGTTAAAATACCGGCATCTTCGGCGTTCAAAGCAAAGGATTCCATGAAACGTGCTTTCTTGGCATCCGGTAATTCCGGCAAGGTCCTGCGTATGTTTTCCTTCGTTTCCGCTGTGACTTCAACCGGTAGTAAATCCGGATCAGGAAAATAACGATAATCCATCGCTTCTTCTTTCGAACGCATGGAACGTGTTTCATGTTTATTGGGGTCATAAAGGCGGGTTTCCTGAGTTACTTTCCCACCGCCTTCAATAAGGTCAATCTGGCGTTCTACTTCAAAATCGATAGCCCGTTCAACAAAACGAAATGAGTTAATATTTTTTAACTCAGTACGTGTACCAAACTCTTCCTGACCTTTCGGCCGTACCGATACGTTGGCATCACAACGAAAAGAACCTTCCTGCATGTTGCCATCACTAATGCCAAGATAACGCACCAGTGAATGCATCTTGCGCATATAGGCCACGGCTTCTTTTGCTGAACGCATATCTGGTTCAGATACGATCTCGAGTAACGGTGTTCCCGCACGATTTAAATCCACTCCAGTCATGCCATGAAAATCTTCATGCAAAGACTTACCCGCATCTTCTTCCAGATGAGCACGTGTAACGCCAACCACTTTTGAACTGCCATCTTCGAGTTCAATCGTCAGCGTACCTTTGCCTACGATGGGTAATTCAAACTGACTGATCTGATAGCCTTTAGGTAAATCTGGGTAAAAATAATTCTTGCGTGCAAACACGGATATGGGTGCCACTTCGGCATCAATCGCCAAGCCAAACTTAACAGCCATTAACACGGCCTGTTGATTGAGCACTGGTAATACTCCCGGCAAACCAAGATCTACCGCACAGGCCTGCGTATTTGGCTCCGCACCATAGGCGGTTGAAGCCCCGGAAAAAATTTTACTCTTTGTCGCCAGCTGGGTATGAATCTCCAGCCCAATAACTGTTTCCCACATAATTCAGTTCCTAGGTACAGGTAGCGAGTGACAAGGAATAATTTTCACCCGGCTACATTTATATAATCCTAAACCTGTTCCTTTTAACTACATAGTATAAATATATTAAAAGGTCTTTGTTACTCGTCCCTTGTCACTCGTCACTCAAACCCCTGCGGGGTTCGTTGATGCCAGTCGGTGACCTGCTGATACTTGTGAGCCACGTTCAGTAAACGACCTTCTTCAAAATAATTACCAATGATCTGTAGACCAACCGGTAGCTGGTTTACAAAACCTGCGGGGACAGACATGCCCGGTAAACCGGCCATGTTTACCGCGATGGTATAGGTATCCGATAAATACATGTTGACAGGATCATCCGCCTTCTCACCCAGGTTAAAGGCAACCGAAGGGGTAGTGGGGCCAAGAATAACATCCACTTTTTCAAAGGCCTGTTTGAAATCTTCGCTGATCAGGCGGCGAACTTTTTGTGCTTTTAAATAGTAAGCATCGTAATAGCCAGCCGAAAGTACATAAGCTCCGACGAGAATTCGGCGTTTCACTTCAGCCCCAAATCCTTCACCACGAGAACGTTTGTAAAGATCTTCCAGATCATCAGGGTTCTCACAACGGTGTCCAAAGCGCACTCCATCAAAACGCGACAGGTTGGAAGAACATTCTGCTGGAGCCACAACATAATAGGCTGGGACAGATAAACCTGAATTGGGCAGGCTGATTTCAACAATTTCCGCACCCAGTTTTTTGTATTCTTCAATCGCCGCTTCAATAACCCTGGCGACCTCATTATCCAGCCCTTCACTGAAAAACTCTTTCGGTAAACCAATTTTGAGTCCCTTGATATCTTTATTCAGATCCGCCTGATAATCCGGTACTGGCTTATCGATACTGGTGGAATCACGTTCATCAAAACCAGACATCGCGCCCAGAATCAAACCGGCATCCTCCGCCGTCTGGGCAAAGGCTCCGCCCTGATCCAGGCTGGAAGCAAAGGCAATCATGCCGTAACGAGATACGCGACCATAAGTTGGCTTGATTCCAGTCACTCCACATAAAGCCGCCGGCTGACGAATAGAACCGCCCGTGTCCGTACCCGTCGTACCCGGTACCAGACGTGCCGCCACCGCCGCCGCCGAACCACCAGACGAACCGCCCGGTACGGTATTGGTATTCCAGGGATTTTTGACTGGGCCATAAAAGCTGGTTTCATTTGATGAGCCCATGGCAAACTCATCCATGTTGGTCTTACCCACCATGACGGCCCCGGCAGAATTAAACTTGCTCACAACCGTGGAATCATAGGGTGCAATAAAATTGTCCAGCATGTTTGAGCCACAGGAAGTACGAATACCATTGGTGCAGAAAATATCTTTTTGTGCGATGGGGATACCCGTCAGGGCGTCGGCGTTACCGTTGGCAAGACGCTCATCAGCGGCTTTGGCCTGAGCCAATGCATGTTCACTACTAACCGTAATAAAACTGTTCAGTTCCTTGTCCAGCGACGCTATCCTCGCCAGAGTATGACGAGTTAATTCTTCGCTGGAGAACTCCCCATTACGCAGGCCAAGCGCTAGCTCAGCAATGGTTTTGTTATGCATCTATTTGATTCTCAATAGTTTTTTCGTGAGGGTTGTCGGTACTGAAGAGTCAGAGATCATTCAATGACCTTGGGCACCAGATACAGGCCATCTTCAACCTGAGGAGCAACTGTCTGGAACTGCTCACGCTGGTTGGTCTCAGTGACTTCGTCTTCACGCAGTCGTTGCATGGCATCGGTCGGATGCGCCATGGGACTCACATCATCGGTATTCACCGCATCCATCTGTTCTACCAACTCCAAAATATTGGACAGATTTTGTGCATAGTTTGGGATATCTTTTTCATCAATGGCCAGGCGCGCCAGATGGGCTATTTTTTCTACATCTTGCTTGTCGAGTGACATCGTAATCCTCAGTGAAATGTGACTCTGTTCACAGTCATGATTTGCAGATCAATAAACCAATATTTGTCACAACATTAGTATGCAAAAAAGACAAGCAAACAGCGTGTATATGCCTTAAACTTGCTCCACATTTCCCGGTTTTACGGGCAAATGGTAGCAAATATAAAAATGTATTAATGTTTTGGGCGAATTTATAAAGTTATCACAGTTGATGGCTTGCCCAAAGCCCCTCTATTTTATTAAAGTAAACGCTTTATTGACATAAAGATTATAAAAATCATGTTTGATAGCCTACGTGGACTCTTTTCTAACGACATTTCCATTGACCTGGGTACTGCCAATACCCTGATTTATGTACGCGGCAAAGGTATTGTACTCAACGAACCTTCTGTTGTGGCCATCCGTCAGGAACGTGGCCCCGGTGGCCCAAAAAGTATTGCCGCCGTTGGTGCTGAAGCCAAGCGCATGCTCGGCCGAACTCCAGGCAATATAGTTGCTATTCGCCCAATGAAAGACGGCGTTATTGCTGACTTTACAGTGACTGAAAAAATGCTCCAGCATTTTATCCGTAAAGTCCATGAAGCCCGATTTTTCCGCCCTTCACCCCGCGTCCTGATCTGTGTTCCCTGCGGTTCGACCCAGGTTGAACGCCGCGCCATTCGCGAATCCGCTGCCGGTGCCGGTGCGCGTGATGTCTATCTGATTGAAGAGCCCATGGCCGCCGCCATTGGTGCAGGGATGCCCATTTCTGAAGCCAGTGGTTCCATGGTACTGGATATCGGTGGTGGTACCACTGAAGTTGCGATTATTTCCTTAAGCGGCATTGTTTACTCAGCTTCCGTCCGTATCGGTGGTGACCGTTTTGATGAAGCCATTATTAATTATGTTCGCCGTAATTACGGTAGCCTGATTGGTGAATCCACGGCTGAACGCATCAAGCATGAAATTGGTACCGCCTATCCCGGCAATGAAGTTCGTGAACTGGAAGTTCGTGGTCGTAACCTGGCTGAAGGCGTGCCCCGTAGTTTCACGCTTAACAGTAACGAAATTCTTGAAGCCCTGCAGGAACCATTGTCCGGTATTGTCAGTGCCACCAAGACAGCACTGGAACAAACTCCACCCGAACTGGCGTCGGACATTGCTGAACGCGGCATGGTTCTTACTGGTGGTGGTGCCCTGTTAAATGATCTGGATCGTCTGTTGATGGAAGAAACTGGCCTGCCTGTATTAATTGCTGAGGATCCGCTGACCTGTGTTGCCCGTGGCGGTGGTCGTGCTCTGGAAATGATCGATGAACACGGTGGTGATTTATTCAGCGTTGAATAAGCTGGATTCGTTTCCACCTTATTCATTGTTCTGAACACAACAAACTGTAAACGAGAGATACAGGTTTATATCTACTGTTCAGAAAACAAATAGAATTTATACAATAATTAAAAGCCAGATGTGGTGTGTAATATGAAGGACTTCAGCAACGAGCCAGCTATATTACCAACACCGCTACTCTGGCAGCTCAGAATGTATTAACCAGTCTTGATGATATTTTCTGGGGAGAATACCCGTTAAACTTTTATTTATACAAGGCCCATCAAACGGAGTACGCCTGCTGATTGTCATGCTGGTGTCCCTGCTGTTAATGATGCTTGACTCTCGTACAGACTATGTGCGAAATCTACGTGCCGGACTTTCTGTCATTGTCTACCCCGTACAATACATGGTTAACCTGCCAACCAGTTTTTTTGACTGGACTTCCGAAACGCTGGTCACACGCGAAACACTCCAGGAAGAAAATACCACCCTGCGTACACAAAACCAGTTATTAAAAGTCCAGCTACAGAAACTGACCTTTATTGAAACTGAAAATGTTCAGCTGCGTGAATTACTCAAATCCTCAAAGCGTGTTGGTGAACGGGTATTAATTGCTGAGTTGCTTGCGGTCGATCTGGATCCTTTTCGCCGCCAGATTATCCTTAACAAAGGCTGGCAAAATGATGAGATTTTTGAAAGCCAGCCTCTGGTTGATGCGGATGGCATCATGGGAAAAATTATTCATGTTAATCCCTTAACCAGCACGGCCGTACTGATCACCGATCCCAGCCATGTACTTCCCGTACAGATTATTCGTAATGGCTTACGTACCGTAGCGGTTGGTACCGGGGGAGACAACCGGCTTGAGTTACTTCATCTACCCAACAATGCCGATATTCAGATTGGTGATCAACTGGTAACGTCTGGCCTTGGTTGCGTATTTCCTGCAGGCTATCCCGTGGCGAGAATCACAAAAGTTAACACCAACCCCAGTTTGCCCTTTGCACAGGTCCTGGCTGAACCCCTGGCCAAACTGGATCGCAGTCGTGAAGTCCTGCTGGTCTGGCCATCACATAGCGCCACCGCTCCTACTGATAACCCCTGTTATCCCAATAAAGAGGAGCACCAGGAGGAAAATAGGGAATGAGTATTCAGGATAAGGGTCGCAACAACTGGGTTATTGTATTCAGTTTCATTGTTGCTTTTGCACTCAGTATCATTCCCTTACCACTTGAACTTCAGGCTTTTATGCCGGAATGGATCATGCTGGTGCTGATTTACTGGTGCATGGCCCTGCCGCATCGTATTGGTATTGGTATTGGCTGGTTCCTGGGTCTATTGCTGGATGTACTGCGTGATGCCCTGTTAGGACAATATGCTTTAGCGCTGGCACTGATTGCCTTTATTACCCTGCACATGCATCAACGTATTCGTGTCGTACCACTGTGGCAACAATCCATTTCAATTTTTCTGATCACACTGTTAGCCACCATTATTATTTTCTGGATCAAGGGAACCCAGGGTATCGCACCGGAATTCTGGATGATCATTATTTCACCTGTTGCAGGTGCAATAACCTGGCCAGCGATATTCATACTAATGCGAAATGTCCGCCGTTATTATCAGGTGAACTAGGCCTTTATTATTTATTCAATGACAATGACCCTGAAGATCGACAGGCACGTAAAATAAAGTATGGCTCGAAGCAAACGCCTCACCTTAAAGGATCACGTTCGTGAAACTCTGATCTTCAATCAGCGTGTTATTATTGCTGCGATTGTCGTGATGCTCATGACGGCCATTCTGATTACACGACTTGTCTATTTACAGATCGTTAATGTAGGCCACTACTCACTGTT
The DNA here is from genome assembly GCA_026196045.1 of Gammaproteobacteria bacterium. GTDB lineage: Bacteria > Pseudomonadota > Gammaproteobacteria > UBA6429 > Thiohalophilaceae > JAPHRJ01. The sequence continues at coordinate 26,394 of JAPHRJ010000021.1, read as the reverse complement.
ATCAGAAAATAATCGCGTTAATACCTTACCCATCCCACCAATACGCGGACTCATTTATGATCGTAATGGTATATTGCTGGCGCAAAACCTGCCCAGCTTCACCCTCGAACTGGTACCCGAGCATATCGATAATTTAGAACAAACACTGGCTGAACTCGATAAACTAATTAATCTTACCGAGCAGGACATCGCTCGCTTTAAAAAATATCGCAAACGCCATAAGCGTCGTTTTGAAGGCGTGCCCCTGCGCTTTCGCTTAAACGATCAGGAAGTCGCCCGGATTGCCGTCAATCAATACCGCCTGGCCGGTGTTGAAATCGATGCTCAACTTACACGCCACTACCCACTAGGCTCACTGGCCGCACATGCCGTTGGCTATGTCGGCCGGATTAATGAAGCCGAAGCCAGTCGGATTGATGAATCCGATTATTCTGGTACTAATCATATTGGTAAAATTGGTATTGAAAAATCCTACGAAGATCTCCTGCATGGTACGGTTGGCTTCCAACGCGTTGAAACCAACGCGCAAGGTCGAATTCTTCGCGTACTGGAACGTACCCTGCCGATTCCAGGAAAGAACCTCTATTTAAACCTCGACGTAAAACTACAGGCGATTGCCGAGCAGGGGTTTTCCAGTAAGGACAGCGAATACAATACTGGCGCTCTGGTTGCCATCGATCCTCGTGATGGGGCCGTGCTAGCACTGGCCAGCCTGCCGACTTTTGATCCCAACTTATTCGTAAACGGCATCGATACGAAAACCTATGCACAGTTGCGCGACTCTCCAGATCGCCCCCTGTTTAACCGGGCTCTGCGTGGGCAATATCCTCCAGGCTCAACGGTTAAACCTCTGATTGGTCTGGCAGGCCTGGAATTTGGTGAAGTAAATTCACACCAGGAAATCGACTGTCCTGGTTGGTACACCTTAAAGAATGATCCTCGTCGTTATCGTGACTGGAAGAAAGAAGGTCACAGTGCAACCGATTTAACCAAGGCCATTGTCGAATCCTGTGATGTTTATTTTTATGATCTGTCTCTGGCCCTGGGCATCGATAACATCTACAGCTATCTTTCCCAGTTTGGGCTGGGTGAACTGACAGGGATTGATGTTGAAGGTGAAAAAGCCGGGCTCATGCCATCACCTGCCTGGAAACGCCGTGCTCGCCAGCTACCCTGGTTTCCGGGGGAAACGTTAATCACCGGGATTGGCCAGGGCTTTATGCTGACTACTCCACTACAACTTTCCAGTATTACCGCCACCCTGAGTCTGCGTGGTGGACGAATGCAACCACAGATGCTCTATGCAGTAGAATCACCGGAAACGACTGAGTTCACCACGATTCCTTCAACCCCAGTGAAACAACGACCTCATGCAGAAGAAAATCACTGGCAAACGATTATTAATGCCATGGAACAGGTCGTCCATGGTGTACATGGTACGGCTCGTCGCATTAGCCGCAATCTCCCATTCAAGATTGCGGGTAAAACCGGAACGGCGCAGGTTTTTGGTATTAAACAGGATGAGGAATATGTCGAGGAAGACATTAAGAAAAAACTACGCGACCATGCCCTGTTTATTGGTTTTGCCCCTGTTGAAGATCCCCAGATTGCTGTCGCCGTCATTGTAGAAAATGGTGGTAGTGGTGGTGCGATAGCCGCGCCTATTGCTCGCAGGGTAATGGATCAATACCTTTTAAATACGGAGAACTGAGTATGGCCATGCAACAATCTCAAATCATGGATGCTCCACAGAGCCGTGTTCGTCGTAGTCGCTTTCCAAAACTCCACATTGACTGGGCACTATTCATTGCCCTTCTCCTGTTAGCTGGTGTTGGCTTATTCGTACTCTATAGTGCTGGCGATAAAAGTATGGAGCTGGTCTCTCGCCAGGGCATGCGTGTTCTAATCGCATTTCTGGTCATGATCGCGATTGCCCAGTTCAGTCCTTACAGTATTCAGTTCTGGTCCCCGATGCTTTTTGGCCTTGGGCTATTATTACTCTTCGCAGTATTATTAATGGGTGAGATCGGTAAAGGTGCGCAACGCTGGCTGGATCTGGGTTTTGTCACCTTTCAGCCTTCGGAAATTATGAAACTGGCGGTTCCCATGATGCTCGCCTGGTATCTTGCCGACGCCCCCTTACCTCCGAGTAAGGGCCGCCTGACAATTGCCGCGCTGGCCTTGATCATTCCCACCTTGATGGTAGCCAAACAACCCGATCTGGGAACATCACTACTCATCGCCAGTTCAGGTGTATTTGTTTTGATCCTGGCTGGATTGTCATGGCGTTTTATGGGAACAGTACTGATCTTAATTGCTGCCAGTACCCCGGTTGTCTGGAACTATCTGCTACATGATTATCAACGACAGCGGGTTTTAACGTTTATTAATCCAGGAATCGATCCCCTTGGCGCCGGCTACCATATCAACCAGTCAACGATCGCCATTGGTTCAGGCGGGCTTTATGGTAAAGGCTGGCTTAATGGCACCCAGTCACATCTGGATTTTCTACCCGAACGTTCAACTGACTTTGTATTCGCCGTATTCAGTGAGGAATTTGGTTTTCTCGGCATTCTGATCCTGTTAAGCCTGTATGCTTTTATTATTACACGCGGCCTGATTATCGCCATGCAGGCACAAAGTACCTTTGGCCGACTCATTGCAGGCAGTATTACCCTGACCTTTTTTGTTTATGTTTTCGTCAACATTGGAATGGTATCCGGTATATTGCCTGTCGTAGGTGTGCCTTTACCTCTGGTCAGTTATGGTGGAACATCAATCGTGACCCTGATGGCAGGCTTCGGTATTCTGATGTCTATACAGACCCATCGTAAACTGATGGCTAATTAAATTAATCAAACTGATAAAATTATTTAAATTCAGACCAAGAACAGGTAATCTGGTAAACAATATGTATAAATCTTTTCTCACACTTTGTAGCAGCATTTTATTTGCCAGCTTAATAACCAGCCAACCTGCGCAGGCGACCTATGGGTCTTTCGAAGATGAAAGTATGATCAATGCTTTTATTAATGAAATGGTTCAGCAACATCAGTTTGATTCAAAGGAACTGAAAAAAGTCTTCCAGCAAACTCAACGTCGCCAGAGTATTCTTGATGCCATCGCCCGTCCGGCGGAAAGTAAACCCTGGTCGGAATATCGTCCAATTTTTCTTACCCGGGATCGCCTGCAAGGTGGACTGAAATTCTGGAAACAAAATGCTGATATTCTCAGTAAAGCTCATGATGTTTACGGTGTGCCCGAAGAAATTATCGTTGCGATCATTGGAGTCGAAACCCGTTATGGACGCCATGCAGGCCGTTATCCAGTCATGGATGCCCTCGCCACCCTGGCCTTTGCTTACCCGCCACGCAGCAAATTTTTCCGCAAAGAACTGCAGGAATACCTCATCATGACCCGGGAAGAAGGACTCGACCCTCTGCAACAGAAAGGCTCCTATGCAGGTGCCATGGGCATGCCCCAGTTTATTGCCAGTAGCTTCCGTCGTTATGCGATCGACTTCAGTGGCGATGGCCAGCGTGATCTCTGGAGTAACAAAGCCGATGTTATTGGTAGTGTCGCCAATTATTTTAAACAACATCGCTGGAATAAAGGTGAACCCATTGCCCATCGTGTCAGGGTGCACGGTGTGAAATATAAAAAGCTGCTTCCGAAAAAGAGAACCCTCAAACCACAATACACACAGAAAGAGCTACTGGATAACGGTGTTATCCTGCCGCAGGGAATACCGGCCGGACTCAAGGGTAATTTAATCGAATTACAGGGCAAAAATGGCCCCGAGTACTGGGTCACCTGGCATAATTTCTACGTTATCAGCCGCTATAACCATAGTGCGCTATACTCTATGGCAGTGTTCCAGCTAAGCCAGAGATTACGCAGCGGAAAATGAAGCCTGTTGTACTGAAGACCCTTTTAGTTTCCTTACTCACTACCGTCCTGCTTTCAGCCTGCGGTACTTCACAACAAAACCGTTATCAGCTACGCCAGGATCGTGCCCCTCATGGCGAGATCGATGTCAGTCGCATTCCTGATGCCCAGCCCAGGGTTGAACCCCGCAGTCAATATGGCAACCCGGCCTCTTATAAAGTCAGAGGCAAAACCTATTATGTAAAACAAAGTAGCAAGGGTTATCACGCAAAAGGGGTCGCATCCTGGTATGGGCAAAAATTTCATGGTCACCGTACTTCAAGTGGTGAAACCTATGATATGTATTCTATGACCGCCGCCCATAAGTCCCTGCCCTTGCCAACTTATGTGCGTGTCACCCATTTGCAAAATAGCCGCAGTGTGATTGTTAAGGTCAATGACAGGGGCCCCTTTCATGATGATCGCCTGATCGACCTGTCCTACGCAGCTGCATCAAAGTTGGGAGTTACCAGCAAAGGTACGGGCATTGTTGAGGTCGTAGCCATAGATCCTCAGACCTATCTGGCCAATAAAAGCAAAACCACCACCACAAAAATTCAACCCGCCAGCCCTGTTCCTACATCACTGGAATATAGCCTTTACCTGCAGGCAGGTGCTTTTGTCAGTCGTGTTAATGCCGAACAATTACGAGCCAAACTCCAGGCACTTTACAATTCACGTAAGATTACCTCGGCCTATTTTCCTGACAAACAGGTTTATCGGGTTCGCATAGGGCCGCTAGCCAGTGTCGAGGAAGCCGATAAACTGGCCCATGATATTAATCAACATGGCCTGGACAGGCCACATATTGTCATAGACTAAAGTCCAGGTTTACCGCGCCGATAACCATAAAGAATAATATTGGGACTGGATGCCTGCTACCACTCATTTACTCCCCAAATATACAGCTTCTTTATACATTCTAGACAGGTGACTCATGTTACTTAGAAAAATTGTACTGATTAGTTCTTTAATGGCTCTGCTGCCTGCCTGTGCCATTCAACATCCACAAAACGCCGATGAATTCCGACAAGCCGCACCCACTGCTTTTATGGCCAGGGTGGAGTCTTTTACCGTTGATCGCCCTTTCAAGGATGTTGCTAATAGCTTCAAGGAAAAAGCACCCAAGTGCCTGAACGTAAGAGTTAAAACCACGTCAAGAACCAGCACGAGTTATCAGGTCATTGTCACCAGGTTCACACCTACCGTAAAAGTAACAAAAAAGCGGGCTGAGCTACATGTGCAGCAGCAACATGAGCAAGGGGTCATGAATGTTTCCAAAGTCCCTGACGGAGGTTATTATTTAATGATTGCCGATGCCTACCCACTGGCAAACAATAAGACTATGATTGAAATGTTTCGTCCATCAATGGGCTTTGATCCCATAGTTAACGCCATTAAAGATTGGGCCAATGGTAAAACCGAAGGCTGTCCAGATCTAACCAAACTTTAAATCTCTATGAAGTTTAATCGTTGAATTAAGCCTCTTGTTCTCGCTATCAGCCTGTCAGGTTTAAGCCTGACAGGCTGTCGTAATATCAAACCTGTAGAATTGAACTGTACCTGAACATTAACAGTGTAATTAACCACCCAATCCCTGCAACGCACCGCTCCCCCAGTCACTTGCTCACACCCATTCTGACTTTGCTGTATTAATTACCAGGCATAGCCAAAACGTATTCTTTCCCTGGTAACAGTAATAAGAACCATACCTATGTTTCTGTCATCAGAATCGGTAAAATAGCGCCAAATTCCACTAATAATGAGGATAAAATGCGTAAGTCGCTGCTAACATTGATTTTTTTACTGTTCTCCGGGATCTCCCTCACGCTTCAAGCTGCACCCAAGCTGGTACCTGCAGTACCTGCTGTTCCAGCCACCGCCTATCTGCTAATGGATCAAATGAGTGGTCAGGTACTCGCGGCAAAAAATGAGAATGAACGGGTGGAACCTGCCAGTCTGACAAAATTGATGACGGCCTATGTCGTTTTCTATGAAATACAGGCTGGAAGTATCAGCCTGGAAGATCCTGTTCGTATCAGTGAAAAAGCCTGGCGCATGGGTGGTTCACGTATGTTCATCGAGGTGAACAAGACCGTCAGCGTTGAAAAACTGCTCATGGGCATGATTATTCAATCAGGTAACGATGCCAGTGTTGCCCTTGCTGAACATGTCGCCGGGAGTGAAGAAGCCTTTGTCACCCTGATGAACAAACATGCGCAGAACCTGGGATTAACCGGTACTCACTTTATGAATAGCACCGGGTGGCCGGATAAAGAACATTATTCCACCGCTGCCGATCTAGCACGCCTTGCCAGTGCCGTTATCGAAAACTACCCGGATTACTATCCCTGGTACAAGATCAAGGAATACACCTTTAATGAGATCACCCAGCCTAATCGAAACCGTTTACTCTGGCTGGATGATCGTGTTGATGGCATAAAGACTGGACACACCGAGTCAGCCGGTTACTGTCTGATAACCTCGGCTAAACAGGATGATATGCGCCTGGTTTCAGTCGTATTAGGTACACCATCCGAAAAAGCCCGTGTCAGTTCCAGCCGTTCCTTACTCAACTTTGGATTTCGTTTTTATGAAACCTTCCCACTTCATGAAGCCCATGAAGCACTCACCACAATGCGTATCTGGAAAGGGGAATCAGAAACATTATCGTTAGGTCTGGATAATACTCTATATGTCACTGCTCCCCGCGGCAGCCGTGAAAAAATCAAAGCTAATATGAAAGTTGATACCATGATTATGGCACCAGCATTAAAAGGGCAGGCCTATGGCACAGTCAATATTATGCTGGGAGAAGAAGTACTGGCAACTCGTCCCCTGGTTGCAATAAGCGATATTCCAGAAGGTGGTCTCTGGCGTACCCTAGTAGATAACGTAATCCTGTTGTTTAACTAATTATATTATTGCGTCATTAAAAGAGAATACACCATGTCTCATACTTCACTCTGTTATTTGAATGGCAAGTTCTTGCCTCTGGAAGAAGCCAGTATTTCTGTACTGGACCGGGGGTTTATTTTTGGTGATGGCATTTATGAAGTCATTCCTGCCTATGGTGGCAATCTGTTTCGTCTGGATGAACACCTTCAGAGACTGAATAATAGCTTGCAGGCCATTCACCTTAAAAACCCGTTATCCAATGCTGAGTGGGCTACATTACTATCGACTTTGGTTGAAAAGAATAACCATGGTGATCAATCGGTTTACTTACAGCTAACTCGTGGCGTAGCCAAACGGGAGCATAGCTTTCCCGCAGAAACGTCCGCAACGGTTTTTGCTATGAGTTCACCCATGCCCGCCGCTAAAACAACGCTGGCAACAGAAGGTGTGCATGCAATCAGCCTGGATGATATTCGCTGGCGTTACTGTCATATCAAGACCATCGCTCTACTACCTAACATTTTATTACGTCAGCAGGCTGTAGAGAATGAAGCGGTTGAAGCTATTTTAATCCGTGAGGGTAAAGTTACCGAAGGCGCGGCCAGTAATGTTTTTGTGGTTAAAGATGGGGTCATCAAAACACCACCGAAGAGTGAATGTCTGTTACCCGGCATTACTCGAGATCTGATTGTAGAATTAGCTATAAAAAATCAGTTGGCCTGTAAAGAAATTGAAATTGATGAAAGTGAACTGTTATCTGCAGATGAAATCTGGCTGAGTAGCTCTATTAAGGAAATACTCCCTGTCACGCAATTAAATGAAAAGTCAGTTGCTGATGGGGTTCCCGGACCTGTCTGGAAAAATATGCAGACAATTTTTCAGAACTATAAACAAAGCCTTCGTGACGGTATTGAAGCGAGCCGGGTAAAGTAAACAGGTGAAGAAAATTAAAAATTATTCACAGGCCTCTATTTATGACTGATCATAATGACAAAATCTGTTCTCCAACTGGCGAAGAAGATACATTACTAACCTTCCCCTGCGAGTTTCCCATTAAAGTTATGGGAAAAAATAATGAGCAGTTTGAGATGGATGTGTTCACAGTAGTAAAAATGCATGTTGATAATCTGGCAGAAAACGCGATTAAAACTCGCCCCAGTGGCAAGGGTAATTACATTTCGATTACCGTCACTATTACTGCACATAGTAAGCAACAGATCGATAATATTTATCTGGGTCTGAATGCCTGTGAATCAGTCTTGATGTGTCTGTAATTAGCTACGACCACGCTTTGCTGCACGTTAATATTGAATACCATGCCTGAGCCTGTCGACACCCTCATTGTTCAGGAAAGAGGACTCTGTGACTATGAACCCATCTGGCATGAAATGCAGGATTTTAATGCGTCACGCACAGCATCCACACAGGATGAACTCTGGATAGTCGAACACCCTCCCGTCTTTACTCTCGGTTTAAACGGTAAAACTGAACATATCCTTAATGCGGGAGATATCCCGGTTATTCCTGTTGATCGTGGTGGACAGGTCACTTATCACGGCCCCGGCCAGATTGTGATCTATCCACTGATTGATATAAAGCGTCGTAAAACAGGCGTTCGAGAACTGGTTACTATTCTTGAAAAAAGCGTCATCCAGTTACTTTCCGACTATGGTATTAATGCGAGTAACCGTAAAGACGCTCCTGGTGTTTATGTTAATGATGCGAAAATTGCAGCATTAGGATTACGTATAAAACGAGGTGGTAGTTATCACGGTCTATCATTAAATGTTGATATGGATCTTGAACCATTTTCACGCATCAACCCCTGTGGCTATGAGGGCATGGCCGTAACACAATGTAGAGATCATGGCATCACTGATGATTTTAAACCTATCAGCCACAAGCTCATCAAGGTCTTTGCGGAAAGGCTTGGCTACACGATTCATATTGAATAAACTCAGGCACTATGACCGACAAAAATGACAAATCCTCAACACCGGAACTGCTGGCACCCAATCCACTTAAAGGGGCATCCAAAACAGCACGTATCCCGATTAAGATAGAACCACTGGCAACTCCTTTACGAAAACCAAAATGGATTCGTGCACGCGCACCCAATTCGCCTGAAGCCATTCGTTTAAAAGAAATTTTGCGCGAACAATCATTGCATACCGTTTGTGAAGAAGCGGCCTGCCCTAATCTTGGTGAATGTTTTACCCATGGCACCGCAACATTCATGATCATGGGTGATATCTGTACCCGACGTTGTCCTTTTTGTGATGTAGCCCATGGTCGTCCACAACCACTTGATGAACAGGAACCAGAACACCTTGCGCAAACAGTAAAGGCCATGGGTCTGAAATATGTCGTTATTACATCCGTCGACCGTGATGACTTACGTGACGGAGGTGCAACTCACTTTGCTAACTGTATTTCTGCAGTCCGTGATGCAACCCCATCAACAAAGATCGAAATCCTGGTACCCGATTTTCGTGGGCGCATGGATATCGCCTTACAGAAACTTACTGACAGCCCTCCTGATGTGTTTAATCACAACCTGGAAACCGTACCCCGACTTTATAAAAAAGCACGCCCAGGTGCGGATTATGAATGGTCATTAATGCTGTTAAAGAAATTCAAACAACAAAATCCATCTGTCCCTACTAAATCAGGATTAATGCTGGGACTGGGTGAAGAACTTGATGAAATCAAACAGGTTATGCAGCATTTGCGTGAGCATGACTGTGACATGTTAACTATTGGCCAATACCTGCAACCCAGTCGCGATCATCACCTGCCCGTTCTACGCTACTACACTCCAGAAGAATTTAAACAATTAGAAACGCTGGGCCATGAAATGGGTTTTACCAATGTTGCCAGTGGCCCGATGGTACGTTCCTCATACCATGCCGATCAACAGGCGGCGGGGATCAATTCGTAACACAAGCGTTACCCTTTCATTGCCAGGTTAAATCAGGATAAATATGGATTTTTTTATTGTTAAAATACTTGGCCAGCTCGCCATGCCACCCGGCCCCATGTTGATTTTAATGGTGACAGGCTTATTGCTTCTGCGTCGATATCAACGTGCAGGTAGAATACTTCTTGCTACCGGGTTTACTCTATTGCTTCTATTTACCCTGCCACTGGTTTCCAAACTACTGATTATGAACCTGGAAAATACTCCTGCCCTGAGTCAGGAAACACTCGGGCAATCCGATGCTAAAGCCATTATTGTCCTGGGTGGGGGTTCCTATCTGAATGCGCCAGAGTACGGAGAAGACACTGTAGGTTCTGCAACATTAGAACGTATTCGCTATGGTGCCTACTTACAAAAAAAATCACAACTACCTGTATTAGTCACTGGTGGGCAGGTATACAGCTGGATTAAAACTACTGAAGCCGACAATATGAAAAGAGTTATGACGAGTCAGTTACAGGTTCCCGTAAAATGGACTGAAACGCGATCCCGTAACACCTGGGAAAACGCCCTTTATAGCCGTGAAGTTTTAAAAGAAAACGATATAAAAAAGATCATCCTGGTTACCCATGCCATACATATGAAACGAGCTATCATGTGTTTTGAAGCTGCTGGCTTTGAAGTCACCCCAGCGCCGCTGGGATTTCATAGTGAGGGTGGGCTATTTACTATTTTTAATTTAATACCAGATGCTGGTGCCATGTCCAGGATTAAACAGGCGCTGCATGAAATACTGGGAATACTCTGGTACAAACTACGTTATTTCTAAAGGGGACTTCGTAGAGTTAATTAACGCCCTTCGTACATAATTTTCCACTGCTGAGACTGGCGTTGCAGATACAGGCGCTTTTTCATCTCACTGCTGAAATTGCTCGACTGATAGTCCTGCTGGAAACGTGCCACTACAACGTCATTGGCATTTCCATTCTCTGAATAGGCGAGTAATGAAATATCGCTCAGTTGAATTTTCTGATACGACTTATTACTGGCCAGTCGTTTTTTACGCTTACTCCAGCTTTTATAGTTATGGCCTTTGCTCCAGAAGTTTTGCGCATAATGATCCAGATAACGACTGGTATCCAGACTTTCCCAATCCATACGCCATTGTTCCAGCTTGCCTAATAACAGATCACGTTCTGCAATCCAGTTTGTCCTGTCTAACCAGTCTACTTTTTCCACGATCACAATGGGCGTCACACCCGGAGTGATTTCCTGCTTGAGCGTATTAAAATCTTCATTGGTAAGAACAACACAACCTTCACTGTCCAGGGGCGGGCGGCTATAAAACTTACTGGGCGTCCCATGTAACCAGATCCCATACCCCGTTTTTCCCTGACGTTGATCAAGTTCATTTGGATAATTGACCGGGAAAGCACCGACACCATATTTATCTGGCAGCTTTTCTTCTGGAATCCATGACGTCACAAAATACACACCTTCAGGTGTACGTAGATCACCCTTCAGTTGTTTGTTACCTTCTTTTTTTCCCGTACTCACATAGAAGTCACGCAAAAGTTTAGGTGGCTGCCCATTGTCCTGACGCTTATACGCATAAAGCCGGTGAGTACTTTTTTCAACTATCAGTGCGTGCTCAACAGATTCTCCCAGATTCAGAATCTGTCGCGGATAATGAGAAGTCAGGTCGTCCTGTTTTATACGACCCAGGCGCATCTGTGATTCCTGCAACAGGGATTTAAGTAATGTTGATTGTTTATGGCTCAATGAATTCAGAATAGAATTATTACCCAGTCCATTTAATTTTTTAACTCGCGCTAACAGAATATCACCACGAATAAGATGCGCCAGATGAAAATCAGGAACCCGCGCGATTAATCCATCCAGCTCAGTAATTGCCTGTTGAAATTCTCCCACTCTGAAATATACAAGACTCTTTAATAAACTGGCTTCATAATCATCAGGATAATCAGCTAAACGAACATCCAGATTTTTAAGACTATCTTTTAGTGCAAGGATATTTTGAGACGTGTAGGTAGGCGAGTTTCCCAGGCTTGCTAACAAACCTGTGTTCTCTGCTGACACGGTATTGAAGTGAAACAATCCGTATAGACAGAAAAAAAATAGACTAAAATATTTCATACTGTACCGAGTGATTAGCCTGCTAATAGTTATAGCGCCGTCTCAGCCAGAATACGCCAGCCATCCGGAGAGGACTGCAACTGAACTTCTTTGTGGGTAATGTCATTATAACTATTTGACTGATATTCCTGAATAAACCGAGCACTAATACGATCTTGTTCAATAGCTTCGATCTGAATATTGTCTAGCGTCACTTTCACCCATTCAGGTTTTTTCAGACGTACTCGACGTTGTTTGGCCCATGCATGACGTTGCAGGTTTTTTCCGGGTTTAAAATCGGCGGCATAAAAAGACAGATAGAGATCGACTTCCTGTGCCGACCAGGCACTAGCCCAGCCATGCAACGTCATTTTGATACTGTCAAAGTCCAGAGGTTTTTCTGCCTTAGCCTGTTCACTACTAACATTACGTTCAACAACACCGGCTTTAGTTTGTTTGGCACTGGCGACAGTTACTGGTTTAGTTACAACTGGATTGACGTCTACTGATTTTAGCGCCACTTCACGAGGAGCCATTCCCAGTTGTAGTGCTTTGGCATAAGAACCGCGAGCCATTTCCACATACACAGCACTGAGGTTGTCATAAACCGTGGCATAAACCGGATTCTGGCGCATGGCTTTTTCAAGGGTTTCCCGAGCCGCATCCAGCTTTCCCTGCTTGGCCAGTAACACCGCCAGGTTATTATAAATTTCAGGTTGAGAAGGATGTTGTGAGATTAGATTGTTATAAGTACGAATGGCCTGATCCAGTTGACCGGCTTTTGCCTGCGTGTCGGCCTGTTGCAGAACGGTGGCGAGCTCATCGACCTGTGCACAGGCACTTCCCATCTGCAGCAAAAAAGTGGAACAAATCAGGGCTTGTATAAATCGCATTCTTGTTACACTCCATATTCAGGCGTTTTTATTAAAAACTTTAATGATTATAACAACCTACCCCGGTGTATCAAGTTTGCATGATCATTTTGTGGACTAAATGGTAAAAATTGTCGGTATCATCCCGGCTTAATTCAGGGACAGGCGTTCCATTAAATAACATAAGCAGTCCTGTTTAATAATTTCCAGATCCAGGGTAAGCATCGAAGGCATAAAAGGTATCCGGGTTATCAGCTCCCCATCATGCAGGTCAAAATAACGTGCTCCAATTTCCTGCCCCTGTTCATCCCAGGCCTGTAGTGGCAACGAACCACCATTTTTGCTCCAGCCAAACAGGCTACCTGCCGGAATTTCATGGAAATTCAATTTATCCATGTCCGGCAATAATGAAAAGGCAGAATTATCCGCAACACCCACCTGGGCATGATCGGCAACTTTTACCGTGGCCACGGTATGAAACAAATCCAGATCCTGTCTGGGCAGGGCATTTTCAGGAAAATCAGTCAAATGTAGGCAGGCATCAAGAAATTCCAGCACATGAGTCACACCTTTTGCTTCACCGGGCAAGCCACATTCCACGGTGACCGAAGGACAACGTGAGGCCATCGCCATACTTAATACCGTATCCGGGCGAATAAAATACACCACTATGCGACTAAACAAACGTGCGATATGTAAAAAGCGTTCATCCAGCTTATTAACACAAGCATAGTGTGGGTTCTTGCCGGTATTGTTATGGACATCAATCGCCGCAAACAGATCAACCGCATCTAACTCACGGTATATTTCATGCACCATCTGATGTTCTGGCAAATCATCATCGGCTTTCCAGATCCGGTTGTAATCCGGTTGCCCAGGCAAACAACGCCGTCCCTGCGCCGCTGCAGCAACATTTCCAATAAACAGGTAAAGGGGTCGAGGTAATGTCTGCTGTTCATAATGGGATAATAAGGTCCGTACCGCCTCCCATCCCGTAGTTTCATTGCCATGCAACAACACCGAGACAAACAACACCTCATCCCCCCGTCCTTCCAGTTTAATCAGACTGGGTCCCGGCAGGATCTCATGGAGTTGACTGGCATCAGCTTCTAACAGTTTGTCGGGTAAAGTATTGTAAACCGTTAACATCTTAAATCGTCCAGCTATGAACAGGATCACCACTTTCCTGTCGCTTCAAATAGGCCTGTGTGAGTGCAAACATATTATGACCATGTTTTTTCACATAAGCTCGTTGCCATGCGGCACCATTAATACCTGAATCAAGTCGTTCCTGAATCACCTGTAAATATTCTTTGCTATCCGTATCTGCAATCCCAAGTTGCTGTAATCCGTCATATGCCATTGGCAACAGCACATCACTTAATAACTCTCGCACATTAACCTGCTTGCCATCCAGCCAGTATATACTGGCTGATAGCCCACGCTGGGCAGAGCGATAAAAATTATCTTTCACGCGACCAAATTCGAGCAGTGATTCTGCAGGCACGTCAGTTGTCGCCATCGCGTATACCACGCCATAAAAGAAAGCTGCATTAGCAATGGCATCACAAAGTGTTGGCCCGGCAGGAACAACTCGTTGTTCCAGGCGTAAGTGGGGTAGCCCTGTCTCATCGAAACCTATTAATGGCCGATTCCAACGCCAGATCGTACCGTTATGAAAGCGTAAGTGATGAAGGTTTTCAGGTGCCTCATTGAAATCTACCGGTAGCAATCCCGGGTAGTGTTCAAGGTTTTCCATAAAACATTCAAGTAAACTCTCTCGCACATAACCACTACCAAAAGTAACACGCTGAATAGGACCAAAGGCCGCATCTTCAAATCCACCTAATGCCACGGCCTGTTCAAAGGTAGGGATGCGGCTCTCATCCCACAGGTCTTTGCCAAATAAATATGGCGAGTTGGCGGTTAAGGCCACGAGTGGTGCTGACAGGATCTGACTGGCATTAAACAAACGCACGGATTGTGCCTGACTCATTTGCATGTGGATCTGAAATGAAGTGGTGGCCGATTCCAGCATCACATCCCGATGGGTAACTTTCAGATGTTCCCGTCCAGGAATATCCATCACCACCGGTTTACCCTTGCGGCCTTTTACAACTTCCCGATTCAATGCTCGATAGCGAGCCATGTCGGACATATTTCCCAGAGTCAGATCTTCATTATCCAGTGTCGGTAAGGTACCAATCATCATGAGATCAACATCTACTTCATGGGCGGCCTTCCAGCACTGTTGCCACAGGCGGGCAAATTCACTGTGCATACTGGAAAACACATGACCAGATAAGGTGCGGGGTGTGCAATTAAGCTCAAAATTAAAACAGGCCAGTTCGGGGGAGGCTAAGGGATTATTCAGTGTTTGTAGAAAGACTTCATTCACAGAGGCCGGCCTAAGCCCATGACGTTCCAGCAACCAGGCTTCCAGTTCAAAACCTGCAACCGGAGCAACCGCTGAGAAGCGTTCCTCAGCAAACCACTGTTTTAGAATCTGGGTTTCAGCCTCAAGCCGTTGCTGGAAGCCGTCATGATCCTGTTCAGAGAATTGACTGCTTTTTATTTCTTCACCCATACAAATAAGCATAGCAGAGCCATACCTAAAATAAGAATATGGGTTATAAGGTTGCTTCTTTAGAGGTTAATTGTTCTTCAAGAATTCTCAGGCGCTCATTGATATTTTCTTCAAGTAATAGCGCCTGTTTGATATTCAGGGGCAAAGGTAACAACTCGGCCAGACGGGAACTCACCCAGGCCGCATCGTCGTACTGGGTGGTCATATTGGAATAAGGAGGATCTAACTGGCTGATCATATTCTGTAGTAAGGTCGTCATATTCTGAAATTTTTCTGGCACCACATCACTACATATATCTGGCAGGATTTCCACTTCGGCCATGAGTAACTGGTTTGGCCTGACCTCGGTTGAATGTATCTGAAACCGTTGTGTTCCTTTTAAAGTCACACCCAGTAAACCATCATTTCGTTTATGCCAGTAATGGATCTCCGTTAAAGTTCCAACGTCATGAGCACTTGCAACTGCCCCAACTTCCTTACCTTCACGAATCAATACCACACCAATGCCGGTATTATTCTTCAGACAATCACTGATCATATCGAGATAGCGTGGCTCAAAAATACGCAGCGGCAATACACCCTGCGGGAAAAGAACCGTGTTTAACGGAAACAGGGGAATAGTAATGGTCATAACAGTTCCCCTAACGTCATCGCCCTGCTCTATTTCTGAATCTCTTGGACATGATTACCCCAACGAGGCAGGAGTGAATGTGAAACATCAATATGATCCAGTATACGCGCAACGACAAAATCAACCAGATCATCAATACTTTCAGGCTGCTGATAAAAACCGGGGTTGGCTGGCAGAATTGTTGCGCCCGCCTGAGCAAGGCGTAACATGTTTTCCAGATGGATAGTCGAAAAAGGCGTTTCTCGTACGACCATGACCAGTCCACGCTTTTCCTTGATCATCACATCAGCCGCGCGTTCAATCAGGTTATCGCTGCTGCCCTGAGCAATGGCCGATAAGGTTCCCGTAGTACAGGGACAGACCACCATGTGTGATGCGGTATGTGAACCACTGGCAACCGGGGCCATCCACTGTTCCCGACCAAAGACGCTCAGCTGACCTTTTTTTGCCTGATAATAGTCAGTCAACCAGCGTTCCATTTCGGCCGGCCTGGCTGGAATATCGAGGTCGGTTTCGGTGGCCAGTACCATTTGCGCCGCTTTGGACACCATAAAATAAACCGGTCTACCTGCCGCCAGAACACATTCCAGTAAGCGCAAACCATAGGCAGCCCCGGAAGCACCCGTCATGGCAATAATAATCGGACTTTGTGAATCTTGCTGCATAGTAAACGGCTATCTAAACTTTCTAAAATCTATCAACGATGGCTAATCTAAATCAATACCTGAATTAATACAGGAACAACTACAGGCTTTGCAAAGCACCCAGTAAACGGGCATGGATATTTTCGAAACCACCATTACTCATCACAAGTATATGGGCTTCAGTTTCCGAGGTCTGTTTCGCAAAGGCACAGACCGCTTCAATAATGGCATCTACCCCACTGAACAAACGTGTTTTATCTCCCGCCTGTTCAACTATAGCAGTCATATCCCAGTTGATCCCCTCTGGCTGAAAAATGAATGCCATATCAGCCGCCTGAAGTGATTCCCCCAGGCTGGACTGGTGTATACCCATACGCATGGTATTAGATCGTGGCTCCAGAATCGCAATAATGGGGGCCGAACCCACGCGCTGGCGTAAGCCATCCAGTGTTGTCTCAATTGCGGTCGGGTGATGAGCGAAATCATCATAAACTGTCAGCGAACAGGTTGCCGTGTTGACCTCACCCCGCACTTCCATGCGTCGTTTAATTCCCTTGAAATCAGCCAGACTCTCCGCCGATTTGGCCACCGGAATTCCCACATGGCGTGCCGCCGCAATCGCCGCCAGTGCATTATCGCGATTATGTCGCCCAATCATAGGCCAGTTAACGCTGGCCTGTGACTGTTGTTCGAATAACACTTCGAACTGACTGCAATCATCACTGATATTTCGCGCCTGCCACTGACCATCATCACTGAAGGTTTCACAGGGCGTCCAGCAACCACGTTGCAGGACTTCATTTAAACTGGCTTCAGCCTGATTACTGACAATCAAACCCTGTCCCGGCACGGTGCGTAATAAATACTGGAACTGTAATTTAATCGCATCAAGATCCGGGAAAATATCAGCGTGATCAAATTCCAGGTTGTTTAAAATGAGTGTACGTGGATGGTAATGAATAAACTTGGAGCGTTTATCAAAAAAGGCCGTGTCGTATTCATCCGCTTCAACCACAAAAAACGGCGTCTCACCCAGACGGGCTGAAATACCAAAGTTACCCGGCACACCACCAATTAAAAATCCCGGTGCCAGCTGGTTCGCTTCCAGTAACCAGGCCAATATACTTGCGGTCGTGGTTTTACCGTGGGTTCCAGCGACAGCCAGTACCCAGCGATCCTGCAACACATGTTCAGACAACCACTGCGGTCCCGAGGTATAAGGCAGTCCTTTATCCAGTACATATTCAACCGCTGGATTGCCGCGTGACATGGCATTGCCAATCACAACACAGTCGGGAGCTGGATCAAGATGTGCGGGATCATAACCTTCCTGCAACTTGATACCCTGCTCTTCAAGCTGAGTACTCATCGGTGGATACACATTCGCATCAGAACCACTGACTTCATGCCCAAGGGCACGAGCCAGTAGAGCGATCCCGCCCATAAAGGTTCCACAAATGCCAAGAATATGAATATGCATAGCTAAATAGATGTTCCTAAAAGAGGACCAGTTTAGACCCTTCGCCCTGAGCTTGTCGAAGGGTTCTCCACGAACTGGAAGTTTGAAGGCGGTTAGTCATTAAGGACATCTGTTTAGCTCACCTGATTAAGAAATAATGCAGCAATCTGAACACCCAGCAACAAATAACCAAAAGACATCATTAAACCCAGTAGCAATGAAATCGAAAGCGCATGGCGCAGTATATGAGCCAGAATAAACAGGTGCCAGATTTCCAGAGCCAGTAATAGCGTTCCCCAGATACCGGGCGCATCCATATTTCCCCGCAACATAAATATCACCGGTAAGGATACGAGCGTCAGAATGATGCCACTACCAAACATGGCAATCAGGGTTTGTATCACCCGTTGGCGATAACCCAGCATTTGTAATAACAGAGCCGTTAATACCGCCAGACTACCGCTATAGGTCAGAACAGCGAGCGTACTGTTAATGCTCTCATAGGCACTATTACTGAGATTAACGGAAAAGATATTCAGCACCAGAGCAGGTATCAGAACCAGCCATAACAGGCTAGTCACCGCGGGAACATCCTGCGGGCCTTTTTTAAACAGGCAAATCTGCCAGCACAATAAAAGTAATGAACGCATGGTATTTCAGTTGAATGATTTTATTGTTATAGCTAACTGGTGCATAATCGAGGCTCAAGCATAACATAGAACCTTATTCATCATGCAAAGCACTCTTTATATTGATACCGACTCCGCACTCTCTGAACTTTGTCAGCAATTAAAAGCCGCACCCTATATTGCGCTGGATACAGAGTTTATACGCGAGAAAACCTACTCCGCTCATCTGTGCCTGATTCAAATAGCGACAGGAGACATCATTGCCTGCGTTGATCCAATTAAACTGGATAACATTGATGCTCTGATGGATGTGCTCTATGACCGCAACATTATCAAAATATTCCACGCCGCCCGTCAGGATCTGGAAATCTTCTTCGATATGCGCGGCAGCATCCCCGGCCCGATTTTTGATAGCCAGATTGCCGCAACCCTGTTAGGTCAGTCAGATCAAATTGGTTATGCCAATCTGGTCAATGCATTACTGAATGTAGAACTCGACAAAGGCCAGTCACGAACTGACTGGAGCCGACGTCCGCTTGATGAAGCCCAGTTAAGATATGCGGCCGATGATGTTCGTTATTTACTCCAGCTCTATCCTATTATTATTAATTCCCTGAAAGAGCAGGATCGACTCAACTGGCTCGATGATGATTTTGTTGAACTGGAAAATCCCTCACTTTATGAATTACACCCGGAAGTAGTCTGGAAAAAAGTAAGCGGTCATAACCGGCTTAAAGGTGTGCAACTGGCCGTCGTCAAACAACTGGCTGGCTGGCGTGAACAACAGGCTCTCAAACGCGACCGTCCACGCAAATGGATCATAGCGGATGATGTAATTACAACCCTTGCCCGTATTGCTCCCACTAAACCCGCCGAGCTGGAAAAAATACGTGGATTAACACCACAGACTATCAAGCACGACGGTGATGCCTTATTAGAAGAAATTGAAAAAGGTAAAAACCTGCCTAAAGATCAGTGGCCCGAAATCAAGTTCAAAAAAGCCACACTGAACCAGGAATGTATGACCGATATTCTGATGGCTTCCCTGCGTATGCAGTGCAAACAACATGGCATCAGCCCAGCAATCATCAGTAACCGCAAGGAGCTGGAAAAAATGGCGATGGGTGAGCGTGAACTGCCGGTACTACAGGGCTGGCGCAAGCATATTGCTGGCGACACCTTGCTGGATATTCTTGATGGCAAGCTGTTTATGAAGGTCATGGATAATCAGGTAAAGTTTATTCCCGCCGAATAGCACTATACTTGAAACAGGCTCATCGATTGTATTGCAAAGATTGTGAAACAACGAAATAAACAAAACCTGTTTCCCTGGCGTGAAGATGGCAACTTCGAGTTGTTGATTGACGGTAAACAGTTCTTTCCCAGAATGCTCGACGCCATCCAGAATGCGCGTGAATACATCCTGTTTGAAAACTACCTCATCGAATCCGGAAGCATTACGAGTAAATTTCTTGATGCCTTGATAGAAGCCCGGCAACGTGGTGTGGTGGTTCGTTTATTACTGGACGACTATGGTTCCAGAGAACTTAATAGCCGTGATCGCCAACGTCTTATTGACGCTAAGATCGAGCATACCTACTACAACCCCTTTAATGTCAAACATCTGATTAAAAGCCTGCGACGAGATCACCGTAAAATTCTTATTATCGATGGTACGCATGCCTTTGTTGGTGGCGCGGGTGTTGCTGATGAGTTTATCGAAACAAAAAACGGTGTCTGTCACTGGCACGATGTGATGGTGCAGATTCAGGGGCCGGTGTTACAGGACTGGATCGCTGTCTTCCAGCACACCTGGAACCAGTGTCACCCTGACGATAAAATCCTGCTTAATGCGCCAGAACAAAAATTTGAAAATGGATTAGCCGGTCATGTGGTTATTGCCAAAGGCCCACATTTACAGGAAATCAATCGATCACTGATCAAACATTTTCGTACAGCTGAACGGCAGATCTGGTTAATGACGCCCTACTTTCTGGCAGCCATAAAAATACGAAGAGAACTTAAGAAAGCCGCCCGCCGTGGTATTGATGTGCGTTTAATTCTACCAGGGCATGTTAGCGATCATCCCTGGGTCAGCAAGGCTGCACGTGGTTATTATCACAGGCTACTTAAAAATGGCATCCAGATTTTTGAATACCAGAACCGTTTTCCTCATGCAAAAATAGAACTCTGCGATAACTGGGTATCATTAGGTTCCAGTAATCTGGATCGCTGGAACCAACGCTGGAACATGGATGCCAACCAGGAAGTCGATGGTTCCAGTTTTGCCAAACAGGTGCGTGATATGTTTCTCGCCGACTTTAAACAGTGTGAACAGATCACATTAGAACAATGGAAACAACGACCACGACTGCATCGCCTGAGGGAATGGTTCTGGGGACGGTTTGTGATGTTGCTGGAGCAGTTCTCACGAACCTATCAAAAGTAGGGTGGGCACGTATTGTGTGCCCACGTGTAATTTTATAAAAGCTCCCGCCCCGCCATTGCATGGCTATGGGCGGGTTACTTTCTTGTAGTGACAAAAAGTGAGCACGACGTACATGGATGTACAAGTGCAGCGTAGCACAGGACGTGCGAGAGCTGCGAAGAAACACCCCCAGAGGCT
The DNA here is from genome assembly GCA_026196045.1 of Gammaproteobacteria bacterium. GTDB lineage: Bacteria > Pseudomonadota > Gammaproteobacteria > UBA6429 > Thiohalophilaceae > JAPHRJ01. The sequence continues at coordinate 5,065 of JAPHRJ010000021.1, read as the reverse complement.
TGTCTGATTATGTGGCCACATAATCAGACAAGCCTCCGGAATCAGCAAACACCTTAGAAAAAATAGTCGCAGAACCTTAATAGGCCTGCTAGGATTATGGAAAATAAACAGGGAATCTCATAATGGAATATACAGAACTCCGTCTAAGACCTACAAATACAGTATTCCGTCTATATCACTATTAGGCTAAAAAAAGACGGAAATATACTTAAGGAAACGCAATGAAAAAAATATTAATCCCTTTTATTCTATTATTAGTTGGGTGCGCTAATCCAGGTATTGTCAAATTATCACCTGATACTTACATGCTTTTTAGAGAAGATCATGGAGGTATATTTGGCAGCTCAAGTTCGTTAAAAGCTGGCGTCATTAGTGATGCAAATAAATTTGCTGCAAAACAAGGGAAAGTTGTTATTCCTATAACATCAAATTTTAAACCCATGGGCAATGGGCCTGCTCAATGGGCTTCATTTGAATATCAATTTAGAGTTGTAAATAAAAATGATCCGGAAGCTAGAAGAACATCACTAACACCTAGAGCAGATATAGTAATTGAAAAAAATGAAAAAATAACTGCCGATATAAAAACAGAAGAAAAAACCAATAAGACAAAAGACATATATAACGAGTTAATCAAACTCGATGACTTACGAAAAAAAGGCATTATTACCGATAAAGAATTTCAAACAAGAAAGAATAAAATACTAAATGAAAATTAAACTAATATTTATAACGCCTGAAAACTCGTAATCAGAACACAACACTGTCGAACATTAGAAAAATCTATGTTCTTCTTACAGTTACTTTATAGTAAAATTAGCTGAATTAAATCAGGAATACATTCATGAATAAGTTTGAAAATTCAGGGTACAAAGCACTGGTAATGGTTGAAGAAATCGGCTTGTTAATTATTGCTATTTCGACAGTCATCGCAATGGGCTTTGAAATTGTATCAATGATTAAAGCAATGGAGGTAACACTAGCAGACCTTTTATTGCTTTTTATATATCTTGAAGTATTAGCCATGGTTGGCATCTACCTTAAGTCAGGGAAACTACCTGTTCGTATGCCACTATACATTGCTATAGTCGCTGTGGCGCGATACATGATTCTTGATATGAAGAACCTGGATACATTAAGAATGCTTGGTCTTGCCGGTGCAATATTTATTCTTGCTGCATCTATCCTCGCCATTCGATATGGTCATGCTAAATTCCCCTATAATGATACAGAAGACAGCTAAAATTATTTTGTCCTGTTCTCAATTACCTGAATAAGTGATATGTCACGGAATAATATTAAGAAATTTCAGGACATACCTAATATTGGCAAAGCGATTGAAAAGAATTTGATTCTTTTAGGAATAAATGAACCAATCGAGTTAATAGGTAAAGATCCCTATCAAATGTATAGTGATCTCTGCAATGTTATAGGCACCCAACAGGATCCATGTGTTATTGATGTATTTATTTCGGCTGTAAGGTACATGGAGGGTGGACCACCTAAAAAATGGTGGGAGTTCACTAATGAGCGTAAGAAAAAAATGGGGTTAATTAATGAACCCTAACACACTCAAGTTCGTGCTTCACACAGGATGCATAAAAGACATGCACTCCTGAGATTAAACATTAAAGGAAAAACAATGCAATCAATCTTGGGTTGGATATTAATTATATTTCCTGGTGCCTTGTTTTTGATCCAGCTTGTCTCTTCACTTAATTTTCCCCTGGCTCAGAAACTTGGCTTACAGGAAAAAGTACAAAACGCCGATCCCTTACTAATTAGATCTGAGCGTTATACCGCTTACTGGGATCTGGTCTCTCTTGTCTGGTTACCTGTTGCAGGCATCCTGATGGTTATTAACCATTCCTGGTGGCCTGCTGTTTCACTCATCGGTGGTGCTATTTATATTGATGCGGCAGGAAGAGAGGCAGCCAAGAATCTTAGTTTTCGTCACGAAGGGATTAAGGCTGGAACCAAACAGGAACAGAGCCTGTTCTTTTCTACCTATATAGCAATGATAATTCTAGGCCTGTTTGTGATTATCTATTCACTTCAAACCATAACAGCCGGATACTAATTATTTTCCTGCTGGATTAAATGTTTCCGTTGCCAGTACCACCCTCCGGCCATAGGCAGAAATATTCCCACTGTAAATAGAAAATACCCGGAAGGGGTTAATACATAATCATAAATCGCTGATGCCAGCATCACACCCACGGTTAACATCCCAACGATAAAACTAAGAATCAGGCGATAACTCTCCGCTGTTGCGGCAGTCACATAGCCTCCTGTCATCAGGATCAAAATAAATACTGGCATTCCAATCAGGTAACGAAAATAATTATTAATTGAGTTTAAAAAGGGCATGCTTTTCGCTAGCTCGTTATAACCAACCGCTAAAAATATATAGGCTAACTGCATAACCAACATAGCGAAGGCGATGAATGCAATACCTAAAATTACCGCTTTAATATTTCGCATTGTAATAACTCTTTATTATTGATATGAATATATGCGTGCGTAGGATGGATTAAGAAATGCAAATTCCTGCCTACGGACTTGAAAAAAATTTAACAGGCTTATATCAATGATGAGACGATGGCTCTTCCTGATTTTCGTTTTTCTCTGACGTCATATACAGCCACACAAACCCCACCACCCCGGCTATGATCGATCCCAGTAGTACTCCAGTTTTGGCCATGAGCAGATCCTGTGCATGGTGAGCAAAACCGAGTTCGGCGATGAAAATGGACATGGTAAAACCAATCCCACCCATTAATGCCGCGCCGACAATATGTTTGAAGTTAAGCCCATGCGGTAATGTCGTGAGTCCCAGCTTAACGGCTACCCAGGAGAACCCAGCAATACCAACCAGCTTGCCCACGACCAAACCCAGTGCGATCCCCATTGCCACTGGGTGCGTAACAATACTGCCTAATGAAGACCAGTCAATGGGAATACCGGCATTGGCCAGAGAGAAGATTGGGATGACGATATAGGCAGATGGCAAATGCATCTTACGCTCCATGATCTGAGCTGGTGCCTGTACCAGATGCACTCCATCCTCCAGTGCCTGAACCCGTGTACGCAGTTCATCATTTATAATAATGTTTCCTTCGCGTGTGTAGGCCTGTTTAATCTTTTCCACCATTTCATTTATATGTGCCAGGAAACGAGCTGGATTGTATTTAGGACGCATGGGGATGGTAAAGGCCAGGAAGATACCTGCGAGTGTGGCATGCACACCACTCTTCAACATCGCTATCCAAAGCACGATACCCAAAAGTATGTAGGGTAATGGATGACGTATACCACCCATATTTAAACTCACGAGTATTAACAACATAACGATAGCCGTTGCCAGGGCGATTAAACTGATGGTCTCGGTATAGAACAGTGCAATGATGACCACAGCACCCAGATCATCAACAATGGCCAGCGCAACAAGGAAGGTCAGTAGATTTTTAGGAATGCGGTTACCGAGTAAGGCCAATGTTCCCAGAGCAAAGGCGATATCCGTGGCCATGGGAACACCCCAACCATTCAGGCTGTGTCCTTCTGGATTGATACTTATATAAATAAGTACTGGCACCACCATGCCGCCAATTGCAGCAAAAATAGGAAGTATTGCCTGTTTGGGATCAGCCAGTTCACCTACCAGGATCTCACGTTTAAGTTCCAGACCAACCACAAAGAAAAACAACGTCATCAAGCCATCATTGATCCAGTGGTGCACCGACTTGGACAATTCAAAACCTGGCACACCAATCGTGAATGGCAACTGTAGTAAATGGTGATAGGCCTCACTCCACTGGCTGTTGGCAAGATAAAGCGCAACCACCGCACACAACATCAGTAACACGCCACTGGTTGTTTGCCGATGAATAAAATCATCTAACGGGCTTAATACACGATCAAATGCTTTTTCCCACGGTGCAATATGTTCTTTGCCCTTCATGTTTTTAATCCTGTCACAATTGGCTAGATCCAGTTCACACTGAAATCATTAGCCCTGAGATTAACAAATAAGTAGATGGACTTGAATGGATTTCTGTTACCAGGTGGGATACAGCTTGGTGAGGAAAGTTCACCCGGCAGGTTGCTGCCGAGTGAATTAGTTGAATATCAAGGGCGAATGTAGCTGTAACCTTTTTCCTGTAACTCAACTACTTTGGCAACGCCATTGGGTACTACATTGATGCCTTCTACCATGCGTGGCATTTTACCCTGGCGACGCTTAATCATACTCATGGTGTGATTGCAGGCATGAAAGGTGAAATTGTCATAGGCGGCCAGACTTTTTACTCGACGGGCCTGCTTACTTTCTGCCTGGAGCAGGCTCAAACCCGGACCATAAGCAACCAGTTCAATATTAACGTTATTTGCACCAAACTCTTTTTGAATATTAATCGCATTATTCAGAGCCATCGTCTGCGTACGCGGATCATCTGAACTAACCTGGATCACGACTCGATGAATACCGTCAGATATGGGCGTTGTTGCACAGGCATTAAGAAAAAGCGCTGATACTATTAACACCAGAAAATGCATATATTTCATATTCGTTCCTTTGATTCTTTATTGTTGTAACTATCTATACCTAATTTAGAAAAAAGTATAGCAAAACGGGGGAACGCTGTTCCCCCGTTTTTATTGCTTATGTCACACTATGAATTAACGGCGTGACTTTTTCTTTGCTGTTTTCTTCTTAGCGGCCTTTTTCCCTGATTTCTTTTTAGCAACCTTCTTCTTCGTCACTTTCTTCCTGGCTACTTTTTTCTTAGCTACTTTTTTCTTAGCTAGCTTCTTCTTAGCTAGCTTCTTCTTAGCTACCTTCTTCTTCGCTACCTTTTTCTTCGCTACCTTCTTCTTAGCTACCTTCTTCTTAGCTACCTTCTTCTTCGCTACCGTTTTCTACGACATAACGGCCAGGAAGCAGACTGAACGCAGACTGGCCGAACAGGCGACCATGCTCGCCAGCGCCAACGACGCGATCATCGGGTATGATGCGGGCTACCGGGTGACTTTCTGGAACCGGGCGGCGGAACTGATGTACGGTTAC
>JAPHRJ010000111.1 GCA_026196045.1 Gammaproteobacteria bacterium | reverse complement strand
CTGGCGTTTAATAAAAGCGGGATTTTCACGTTCATTACCCAAAACCGAATACATTTCGCCAATCCGCATGGCAGCTGGAGAACGTGGTATCTGGCAACGGCATTTTTGGGAACATTTAATCCGTGATGAAACCGATTACAAACGGCATATTGATTATGTGCATGTTAATCCATTAAAACACGGCCATATCCAGCGTGTTCAGGATTGGCCGTATTCAACCTTTCACCGTTATGTTGCGTTGGAAATATATCCGGCAGATTGGTGTGGTGATGTTGATATCAATATCAGAGGGGATGATTGACATGTGTCCGATTACGCGAAGCTAATCGGACCTACGATTTTTGTTATAAAGACAGCAGACAAAAAAAAGGCTACATCTCTCAATGTAACCGAAACACTACTTACTCAACTCTAAATCTTTTTCCTAGCGTAATTCCATCAACCTTTTATTAAACAAATCCTGCCAGCCGGTACCTTTCGATTTGTGATAAAGATTTTTGATCACGGTTCGTTCATCCGGTTTGCGTATACGCATGACTTCAAATTTTTCTCGACGCCCATCTTCGGGACGAAACTCATAAAGTTTATATGATCCGATATATTTAATACTCCCAGGCTGAACTCTAAATATATCCTGGTAGGCATCAACTTTACCTTCAATCAGGCTATATCGATCTCCTAATGTAGATACCGCAGCAAAAACGTAATCACCAGGCTCCAGGTTCTCGGCCATAAAGTCGCCGTTTTTATAAATCAATACTCGTGGGGGCCGGTTGAAAGGGCGTATATAAATCTTGCCGTACCTACGAATGACCACTTCAGTGACGCGTTCAGGAGCCTTAATATGACCAAAAATTGCACCCATTTCTTTGGATTCAATATCTTTGGGTGGTGAGATCGATACTCTATTCATCGTGCAGGACAGCACAAATCCACTTAATAATAAAACGGCTGAATTTCTAACCAATCTATTCATCATCCACAGTTTCCACACCAATTTTCTGACACTTGTAAAAAAGATTCACATTACGTGCCAATTGACTCTTATAAATAGTAAATTGTTTGTATCCCCATTCATGAACACCGATTACATCGATGTTGATATGGATCAATGGCCTCGCCCCTGCACCTCGTTAAATTACAAATATACTTATTAGTATATTAACAATAATTAATATATGAGAGAGCATTATGAATAGTGCCAATAAATCTGAACTTGCTGAACAAGCCTACCAACTGGCTTTTGACTATGAACTGGAATTTGGTTGTTGTCCCCAATGCGTACTCACTACCATTAAAGAGACCATTGGCTATGTGACAGATGACACCATTAAAGCCAGTCATGGCCTGTCTGGAGGTGGAGGCCTTACGGGAGTGGGAGCCTGCGGTGCTCTGACTGGTGGGCTCATGGCCCTCAGTTGCAAACGGGGACGTGAGCGTGAGAATTTTGAGAAGGGTAAATACATCACCAATTTCAAACATGGCCAGAAACTGGTTGAGCGATTTAAAAGTGAGTTTGGTGGCGTCACCTGCCAGGAATTACAGCAGCAATTTACTGGCAAAACCTATGATCTATGGAATGCGAAAGAATATGCCCAGTTTTCTGAAGACCGGGAAAATCAATGTGCCCATACTTCAGCCATGGTCAGCAAGTGGGTGGTAGAAATGCTATAGATAAACAATTTCAACGCAAAAGCGCGAAGACGCAAAGTATTTAAAAAGATCGATTACTTTTGATTATTCATCTTTAAAGTAAAAATTTATATCTTTGCGTTCTTTGTTTCTTGGCGTCTTTGCGTTAAAAAATATCAAAACAAAAAAAGGGCCTTACGGCCCTTTTCTGTTTAGCGAATGCTTTAGGAAAGCTTATACTTCAACACCAACGGCTTTCATGCTCAGGCGAATACGACCTTGCTTATCAATTTCCAGTACTTTTACTTTAACAATTTCACCTTCGGAAAGCTTATCGCTAACGTTCTCAACACGTTCTTCACAAATTTGTGAAACATGAACCAGACCGTCTTTACCCGGAAGGATAGTAACGAAAGCACCAAAGTCCATTAACTTGGCAACTTTGCCGTCATAAATCTGACCAACTTCTACTTCCGCAGTAAGCTGTTCAACCTGACGACGCGCTTCATTCGCAGCAGCTTCATCGCTGGAAGCAATCTTGACCATACCTTCGTCACTAATGTCGATGGTCGTACCCGTTTCCTCAGTAATGGCACGGATAGTTGCACCACCCTTACCAATGACGTCACGGATCTTGTCAGGATTGATCTTGAATGTGACATAGCGAGGTGCAAATTCAGACATATCTTCATTTGGCTTGCTAATCACTTCATTCATTTTGCCTAAGATATGCAAACGACCTTCTTTGGCCTGGTCCAGGGCAATTTCCATAATTTCTTTGGTGATGCCTTCGATTTTGATATCCATCTGCAATGCAGTAATACCATTTTCACTACCCGCTACTTTAAAGTCCATATCACCCAGATGATCTTCGTCACCCAGGATATCGGTCAATACTGCAAACTTGTCAGATTCTTTAATCAGACCCATGGCAATACCCGCAACAGGCGCTTTCAAAGGGACACCGGCATGCATCATGGACAGGCTGCTACCACAGACTGAAGCCATTGAGCTTGAACCATTAGATTCTGTAATTTCAGATACCACACGCAGTGAATATGGATATTCTTCCATATCAGGCATAACACCTAACACACCACGTTTGGCCAGACGACCATGCCCAACTTCACGGCGTTTTGGTGTACCAACACGGCCGGTTTCACCTACTGAATAAGGAGGGAAGTTGTATTGCAACATGAAGGGGTCACGGTAAGAACCAGCCATCGCATCAATAATCTGCGAATCGCGTTCTGTACCTAGAGTAGTCACAACCAGTGCCTGGGTTTCACCACGAGTAAACAGGGCTGAACCATGAGTACGAGGTAACACACCAACTTTAACGGTAATGTCACGAACAGTACGTGTATCACGACCATCAATACGAGGTTCACCGTTCAGGATCTGGCTACGTACAACTTTCTTTTCCAGTTTTTCGATCGATTCACCAACCTGCTCTTTGCTATAGCCATCATCTGAAACCAGCTTTTCTTTCACTTCTTTGCGAATTTCACTCAGACGAGTATAACGCGGCATTTTTTCGCGAATGGTGTACGCTTCCTTGAACATGGATTCTGCAGCTGCATTAACTTCATCATTAAGCGCAGTATTTTCTTCAGGAGCAGTCCAGTCCCAGGCAACAGTGCCCGCATCTTTGGCCAGTTCACGAATTGCAGTAATCGCAGGCTGGAAGGCATCATGCCCAAACATAACCGCACCCAGCATGACTTCTTCTGAAAGCAGCTTGGCTTCAGATTCCACCATTAATACCGCACCGTCAGTACCGGCAACTATCAGATCCAGCTCAGAATCATTCAACGCTTCGGCTGAAGGATTTAAAATATATTGACCATCTTTATAACCCACACGGGCCGCACCAATCGGACCATTAAATGGCGCACCGGAAAGTGTCATTGCGGCTGAAGCACCAATCAGTGCAGGAATATCTGGAGTGACTTCAGGGTCAAAAGAAATCACGGTACAGATAACCTGTACTTCGTTGGTAAAACCATCAGGGAATAATGGACGAATAGGACGATCAATCAAACGCGCGGTAAGTGTTTCGTTATCGGAAGGACGGCCTTCACGTTTAAGGAAACCACCAGGAATTTTACCAGCTGAATACGTCTTCTCTATGTAGTCGACAGTCATTGGGAAAAAGTCCCGACCTTCAACTTCTTTCTTGTCAGCAACCACGGTAACCAGTACAACGGTTTCCCCCATGCTGACCATGACTGCACCAGAGGCTTGTCTTGCTATCTCACCGGTTTCCAGCTTGACAGTATGATCACCAAATTGAAATTCTTTTTTAACAACAGTCATTTATATTCCTTAAGAAAGATCGACAATAGAAAAAATTAATTATTATTTACGCAGGCCCAGGCTTGCAATCAGATCACGGTAACGCTGTAGATCTTTGTTCTTCAGGTAATCAAGTAATTTACGACGCTGGCTAACCATGCGTAATAAACCACGACGAGAATGATGGTCATGGATATGAGATTTAAAATGACCTGATAAATCGTTAATACGGGCAGACAATAAAGCTACCTGGACTTCTGGCGAACCAGTGTCGCTAGCAGCACGTTGATATTTTGAAACGATGTTAGCCTTTTCTTCGGCGTTGATAGACATCGCAAGCTCCTGTAATTACATAAAAATTAGCTGATAAAAGAAAGCGCGTATTCTACCCGCGCAACGGGGGCAGAACAAGCAAAACCTGGTGTTTTCCGGCGATCTAGCTGGGATTTCCCTGATTTTCACTCTGATTAATTAAGCGACGAGGGGCCACACGCCCATCCCCAAGAATCTGTCCAATTCCCAGGAATCGTTCATCCTCGGTAAACAGACAAACCCAACCACTACCAGGGGCTTTGGGTACCTGTACGGCCTGCCCTTTGCACAAATAATAAGCACTATTTTCAGTCAGTTTTACTCGGGGCCAGTCTGTCAAAGCCTGTTCCATTGGCAACAGCAGGGAATCCATGTCCTCATATCCGGCCTCTGGTGCAACTTCAGCCAACTGCTCCAGAGTTTCCAGGGTCACGGCTCCTTCAATCTGAAACGGCCCCGCACCGGTGCGGCGTAAAGCAGTCAGGTGGGCACCACAGCCCAGCTCACTGCCAATATCTTCCACCAAAGTACGAATATAGGTGCCTTTGGAACAGTGTACGTCGATATCAAGTTCATCTTCACGCTGCTCGATAAGTTCCAGCTGAAATATTTTCACCTGGCGGGGCTTACGTTCAATTTCGATCCCCTTATGTGCCAGTTTGTACAAGGGCTGACCATTGACCTTAATCGCAGAATGCATCGGTGGGATCTGGGTGATTTCGCCCATGAATTTCTCTAGTACCGAGAGAACCTGAGCCTCGGAATACTGATCAACCGCTCGTTTCTCAATAATTTCACCTTCGGCATCACCGGACGAAGTACGAACCCCCAGTTTGCAGGTACCCGTATAGTGTTTATCCGAATTCAGAAGATAACCGGATACCTTGGTTGCCTCACCTAAACAGATCGGTAACAGACCACTGGCCATAGGATCCAGATTACCGGTATGACCAGCCTTGTTGGCCTTAAATAAACGTTTTACGGTTTGTAGGGCGGCATTAGAAGTCATGCCTACGGGTTTATCCAGTAACAGGATGCCGTTGATATTTCTACCGCTTGCGCGTCGTCTTCTTCCCACTAGAACCTCAGTCCTTGTGTTTTTTCTTGTCGGCCGCAACAGCGTCATTGATCAGACTGGACAATTCATTGCCTCGAGAAATGCTGTCATCAAAATGAAAATGCAGATGTGGGACAGCGCGCATTACCAGGCTTTGTCCAAGTGCATGGCGTAGAAAACCAGCAGCACGGTTTAAGACTTCCAGTGTTTGTTTTACATCGTGAGATTCGTCCAGGACCGACACATAGACTTTGGCAACACTCAGATCCTTCGTGACGTCAACGCCCGATACGGTCACCATACCGAGACGTGGATCTTTGATCTCTTGCTGAATCAGCATTGCCAGTTCACGCTGAATCTGTTCAGCAACGCGGCGCGTACGACTAAAATCTTTTGGCATAAATTCTGAAACTTAGTAATGTGTTGCTATGCAACGCCTGGTGGGTTACGCAAAAAACGCTAACCCACCCTACATTGATTTTAGAGTTCACGTTTCACTTCTACGCGTTCATAAACTTCAATTTGATCGCCAGGTTTAACGTCATTGTAGTTCTTCACGCCAATACCACATTCCATGCCCTGTTTGACTTCGTTGACGTCATCTTTGAAGCGGCGTAAAGATTCGAGCTCACCTTCATAAATAACCACGTTGTCACGTAACACACGAATTGGGTTATTACGCTTAACGACGCCGTCAACTACCATACAACCGGCAATGGCACCCAGCTTGGGAGAACGGAATACGTCGCGTACTTCGGCCAGACCAATAATCACATCTTTAAATGCAGGTAATAACATACCGGTCATGGCACTTCTGACTTCATCAATCAGATCATAAATGACACTGTAGTAATGTAAGTCGACACTTTCTTCATCAATCAGTCGCTTGGCAACCGCATCAGCACGAACATTAAAACCAATAACAATCGCACCGGCAGCAACAGCCAGATTTACATCTGATTCATTAATACCGCCAACACCACTGGCAACAATTTTTACTTTCACTTCATCAGTAGAAAGTTTGGCCAGGGCATCTGCAATGGCTTCAGTTGAACCCTGTACGTCAGCTTTTAGCAGGATGTTAAGAGTGCTAACTTCACCCTCGGCCATCTGCGAGAACATATTTTCAAGTTTGGCGGCCTGTTGACGGGCAAGTTTCACATCACGGTATTTACCCTGACGGAATAAGGCCACTTCACGAGCCTTACGCTCGGATTCAACCACAGTGGCTTCATCACCCGCATTCGGCGTACCCGATAGACCTAACACTTCAACCGGAACCGAAGGTCCAGCGCTATCGACCATTTCACCTTTGTCATTGAGCATGGCACGTACGCGCCCATACTCCAGACCAGCCAGTAAAATATCGCCTTTTCTCAACGTACCTTTCTGAACCAAAACAGAGGTAACCGGACCACGACCTTTATCCAGACGTGATTCAATAACCGCACCACGTGCAGGCCCTTCAGTTGAGGCTTTCAATTCCAGTACTTCTGACTGTAATAAAATAGCGTCAAGTAAAGAATCAACGCCTTCACCAGTATGAGCCGACACATGAACAAACATGGTATCGCCACCCCAGTCTTCAGGAATAACATTTTCCTGGCTCAATTCATTTTTAACACGATCAGGATCGGCCTCTTCCTTGTCGATCTTGTTAACCGCAATAATCAAAGGAACTTCAGCGGCCTTGGCATGCTGAATCGCCTCACGAGTTTGTGGCATCACACCATCATCCGCCGCAACAACCAGTACAACAATATCAGTTACTTTTGCTCCACGAGCACGCATGGCAGTAAACGCCGCATGTCCTGGTGTATCTAAAAAGGCGATATCCCCGCCATTGGTATGAACATAATAAGCACCAATGTGTTGAGTAATACCACCAGACTCACCAGCGGCTACTCGGCTTTCGCGAATATAGTCCAGCAGAGAAGTCTTACCGTGATCAACATGGCCCATGATGGTAACCACGGGGGCACGTGTTGTGGCTTCAGTTTCATCAGCATCAACAAACAGAGAAGCTTCAACCTCATCATCCTTAATGAGCTTAACTGTGTGACCCATGTCTTCGACTACCAGCGTAGCGGTATCCTGATCCAGCACCTGATTAATCGTCACCATTGAGCCCATGCCCATCAGTACTTTAATCACTTCTGCGGCCTTGACTGACATTCTTTGAGCCAGATCTGCAACAGTAATTGTTTCAGGTAAAGCAACTTCATGGACTATTGGAGCTGTTGGTTTTGTGAATCCATGTTCAGTAGAACCACCTGTAGTGGCAGCACGGTTAGGTTTGGTTTTTTTCCGGCGCTTGCCAGATTTATCAGCGGTAACATGTAGCTCTTTGCGACCGTAACGTGTTCCACCGTCGTCTTTATCCTGGCGGCCACGTTTAGCAGGCTTCTTGTTCTTACCACGAGTTTCTGTTGCGGCCTTTTCTGGTGTAGCAACGACAGCAGGCTCTGCTGGTTTTGCAGCCGGGACCGGTTGTTCTTCAGCTTTGGTCTGTTCTTCTGCCTTACGCTTTTCATCTTCTAACAGACGTTCCTTTTCACGTTCAGCGTCAAGCTCGGCCTGACGTTTGGCTTCCTGCTCATCCTGTCGGCGTTTTTCGTCATCCTTAATTCGCTGCTGTTCAGCGGCCAGTTTTTCCATTTCAATCCGGGCCTGTTCGGCATCCTCGGATTCATTCTCCATCGCCGCACTACGTTTAACGTAAGTACGTTTCTTACGGACTTCGACAGTGACCGATTTGGATTTACCCTGACCGGCTGATTGCTTCAGCTCACTGGTCGTTTTACGACTTAAAGTAATTTTTTTCGGTGATTTGGCGTCAGTATCGTTGTCGACTGCATGCTTATTACGCAGAAAACCCAACAACTCCATTTTCTCAGAATCATTGATCAGCGCATCCGGGTCACGCGTGGGCACGCCCGCTTCTTTCAGCTGCGTTATTAAACGATCAACCGATATTCCGACTACGTCTGCAAATTGTTTGACTGTAACATCAGCCATATATCTCTTCTCCTGCCCTGCGCTATGTACTAAGTTTTACTCAGGTACAAACTTAGCTACCCTGTTCTTCAGCAAACCATGGTTCACGCGCGGTCATAATCAATTTAGCTGCTTTATCTTCATCCAGCTCGTCAACTTCAAGAAGTTCATCCACTGATTGCTCAGCAAGATCTTCCATCGTAACAATACCAATATGCGCCAGCTTATAAGCCAGATCAGCATCCATGCCATCCATTTTCAACAAATCTTCGGCTGGCTCAACACTGGTTAATTCTTCTTCACTACTAATGGCACGAGTCAGTAACACATCCTTGGCTCGACCACGAAGCTCTTCAACAATATCTTCATCAAATTCTTCAATTTGAAGCATTTCACTAACAGGGACATAAGCGACTTCATCAATAGTTGTGAAGCCTTCCTGTACCAGAATAACCGCCACTTCTTCGTCCACATCCAGCATTTCCATGAACATTTTCTGCAGCTTCTGTGCTTCTACTTCAGATTTCTCTTCCGCTTCACTTTCTGACATGACATTCAATGTCCAGCCGGTCAGCTCACTGGCCAGTTTAACATTCTGTCCACCACGGCCAATAGCCAGTGACAGTTGTTCTTCCTCTACCGCAATATCCATGGTGTTTGCTTCTTCGTCCATGACGATAGATTCAACCACGGCGGGTGACATTGCATTAATCACAAACTGGGCCGCATTTTCATCCCAGAGTACGATATCAATACGCTCACCGGACAATTCGTTGGATACAGCCTGTACACGTGAACCACGCATGCCGACACAGGCACCCACGGGATCAATGCGAGCTTCATTACTCTTCACAGCAATTTTTGCGCGAGAACCTGGATCACGTGCTGCGTTAATAATCTCAATTAGATTTTCACCTACTTCAGGTACTTCAATCTTAAACAGCTCGATCAAAAGCTCAGGCGCGGTACGACTAACAAATAACTGCGGGCCACGCACTTCGGTTTTGATTTCTTTTAAATAGCCACGTACACGGTCACCGGTGCGAATCGCTTCACGAGGAATTAATTCCTCACGAGTAATAATGGCATCCGCATTGCTGCCCAGATCCAGGTAAACATTGCCACGCTCAACACGTTTAACTACACCCATGACCAGTTCGCCAATGCGTTCGCGATAGGCATCAACAACCTGTGCACGCTCAGCTTCTCGTACTTTCTGTACGATGACCTGTTTGGCTGTTTGCGCCGCAATACGACCAAACTTAACCGACTCAACCTCATCTTCGACAAAGTCACCAACAGCAATATCAGGCTGGTCAAGCTGGGCAGCACTTATAGTAGTCTGTCGCTCAGGTTGATCCATTGCATCATCTTCAACCACTTCCCAACGACGAAATGTATTGTAGTCACCAGATTCGTGATCAATCACAACACGGACATCCACGTCAGTGTTGTAACGTTTTTTAGTTGCTGTCGCCAAGGCAATCTCGATCGCCTCGAAGATAATGCTTTTGCTAACGCCCTTTTCGTTCGAAACAGCATCAACAACCAGCAAAATCTCTTTATTCATGTCCAACCCCTATTAAGTCAGTCATTTCACCAATCACACTATTTATATATGCGGGTGAGTCCGTACACATAAAGTTAAAAATTAATCTAACTCGTAATTAAACCGTTGCCTCGAACTATCTATAGTTCCGGAATAAGATTGGCTTTTTCAATCTCATCCAGTTCCAGCTCGAGTACGCGATCCCCTTCCAGTGTAATATTGATGTGCGAATCCTCCACACTAGCAATAACACCGTTAAATTTTCGTTGTCCTTCTACAGGCCGGTGAAGCTTAAGCTTGACCTTATGCCCGGTAAAACGCGCAAACTGTTCCACCGTAAATAAAAGCCGATCCAGACCCGGTGAGGACACTTCCAGGCTGTACTGACCGCGGATTGGATCTTCCACTTCCAGTACGCCACTAAGTTGATGACTGACTTTTTCACAATCAGCCAGCATAATCCCCTGTTCAGCGTCAATATACACCCGTAACACCGAGTGTTTGCCCTGAGCCAGGTGTTCAACACCTGCCAGCTCGTAGCCCAGCGCAGTAACCGTCGAGGCCACCAGTTTGGTGAGCTTGTCGTCTTGCCGCAGCATTTATACACCTGTAAATAAAAAGTGGGCTCAAGGCCCACTTCCATAAAAAATTTGGCGAATTCTAGCACTATATTTAATAAGCAACAATCCCATATGGTAAATGCCCGTTAAAAAACGGAAAATAAAGCTAAGTGCTTGTTTTTAAACGGGGGTGATTCCTCAAAAATCAATGGGCATATAGAAGAACACAAAGCGTCCCTGTTCAAAATCGATCTTGAGCGTCGCCCCGTGGTGAATCCCGTAATCCACATATCCGGGAATCGCACTATCCTGATGGCATTCACTGGCGTGTTGAGGAGATTCAAAGTCCCGATCCAGGTCATACCAGGAGAGCAACATAACTTCTCCCAGCTCTTTCTCCGCCATCTGGTTCGCAAAATCCATCGCCTGTAGATAATCTGATACAGGAGGTTGTGGGTTTAGCTCGATGACCTTTATCCCAGATAGATCCGCATCGCGGCTACAATATGCCCCACTCGAAAATTCTGGAGGATCATTATCCTGCCCCATTTCCTGTCCTCCTGTCACAAACTTAATTTGTAAAACTTCCATTTCTTAAGAATGCACATACTGATTTGGCAACGGTTTTATCCACTAACATACTCATATGGCTTTCGTTCACATGTAAAACATCGGTCGCGCCCTGTATTTGTGTTTCTTCTAATGCGACCGTACCGTCATTCGGCTGATGGAGTTCACTTCCTGTCAATAACTTACCAACTCCGATTTCTCGATACCCTGCGATGAGTCCAAGTTCCCTATTACATGGCCAGTCTGGCACATCACCCAACAGGCCGTTTTTTGTGGCCTTACCTAATATATAGTGCAGTAAAATATTTTCGCTCAATTTTTTTGCCACCACACTACCCTGCGCAGGTGTACCCAGCATAACAACCCGTCCTGGCTTCTGTTTTGAAAAAGAATGAAATAAATGTAACAACACAATGCCGCCCAGACTATGTGCGACCAGGTGAATAGTGGGGGCATTTATTTTGCGTAGGAATCGGTGAAGCTTTTTGGCATTAGAATGTGGGGTACCGCGTAAACTTGGGTAATGAAACCGATAGGTTTCAAACCCACACCGTGTTAATCGATGGCGTAACAAAGACATTTCAATCCCGGTCATCCAGATTCCATGTACTAGTACAACGACCTCACGCTGACCCATTTAATCATCCCTGTTGTTCTTGTACTTACTGATAGCTTTATTAATAGCACGAGATGCGGCCATAAAACCAAAACTTGCAGTAACCAGGCTGCTGGCACCATAGCCAAAACGACAATCCAGTGAAATCCCATGAACCCCCGGTTTTTCATGACTGACCGTTCCATCTTCTTTGGGGTAAACCGGTTGTTGACTGGAGAAGACACATTCGATTCCAAAACTGCGTTTGCTATTACGTGAAAAATTATACTGACTGCGTAATTGTGATCGAACTTTAGCGGCTAGCGGATCGTTATAGGTTTTACTCAGGTCCGCTACTTTGATCATTGCTGGATCAGTCAACCCACCTGCACCACCTGTAGTTACAATTGGAATCTTGTTACGTTTACAATAATAAATCATTAAGGCTTTAAACTTGATGCTATCAATTGCATCAATGACATAATCATAGTCCTGAGACAATATGTCCTCGTAGTTTTG
>JAPHRJ010000070.1 GCA_026196045.1 Gammaproteobacteria bacterium | reverse complement strand
TGAACAAAACACCGATCAAGAGCAATATCAATCTCAGTGAATCCATCATGCCTCATATCCAGTATATCAAGATAGCGTAATAGAAATTGTGTTAATCAGCATAAGGCTTCGCCTTTAACCTCGGACTTAACACTAAATTAATTTTTTGTGCGGTGTATTAAACAGCCGCCAGTTTTACCGCCTCATCCACGTCAACAGCAACCATCCGTGAAACACCGGGCTCATGCATGGTCACACCTGTTAACTGTTGGGCTACTTCCATAGTAACTTTATTATGCGTAATAAAGATAAACTGTGTGCTCTCGGACATTTCTTTAAGCATATCGCAATAACGAGTCACATTGGCATCATCAAGCGGCGCGTCAACCTCATCAAGCATACAGAATGGGGCTGGATTCAATTCAAAAATTGAGAATACCAATGCCACTGCCGTTAGTGCTTTCTCACCACCGGATAATAAATGGATCGTGCTATTACGTTTACCTGGAGGACGTGCCATGACTGTAACACCCGCATCCAGCATATCGTCATCAGTCAATTCAAGATAAGCATGACCGCCACCAAACAAACGTGGGAACAGGCGTTTAAGGCCTGCATTCACTTTGTCATAGGTTTCTTTAAAGCGTGTACGGGTTTCCTTATCAATCTTACCTATCGCTTCTTCCAGTGTATTCAGAGCCTGGGTCAGATCTTCGTTCTGAGCATCCAGATATTGTTTACGTTCAGACTCCTGTTCATACTCTTCAATCGCGGCCAGATTAATCGGCCCTAAACGATGAATTTTTTGTTCCAGTGTCTCGACGTTCTCATGCCACTGGATTTCATTGGCCTCTTCCGGCATTTCTTCCAGTAAGGTTTTAAGAACAAAACCCGATTCATTGATCTGTTCATCCATCGTCTGACGACGAACTTTGACTTCCTGCATGCCAATACGAATATCTTCGAGTCTATGACGAACTTCTTCTACCGCCTGCTCGGACTGAGTGCGAGCTTCTTCCAGCTCACGCATTTCGTGATCGATATTTTCGACGACAGTACGAGCTTCTTTTAATTCGTTCTCAACCAGAACCCGCTGCTCCAGCATGGTTTCCAGTTCTTTCGCCATGTCGGTTAACGGCGCTTCACTTTCTACCAGAGCATTTTGCAGTTCTTCACGTCGTGCATTGACCTGAGCAATCTGGGTTTGAATACGCTGCAAAGCCTGTTCGATTGAGTTCAGCTCGGTGCGTAACGTCTGTGAACGCATTTTAACTTCCTGTGCCGCATGACGATCCTGCTGGGCTTTACTGCGAGCCTGATCCAGAGTTTCACGACGTGTATCACGCTGGGCCATGAGTTCAATACGTTGCGTTTCAAAACCACTCATGCGATCCAGTGCTTCCTGCAAACGGGCACGTGTCGTTTGTAATTCCTGATTATCATTTTCAGCTTCTTCACGCGCTTCCGTCATTTCCTGTCTTAAACTGGATTGACGTGCCTGAATTTGTTCAAGCTTCGCTTTGCGAGCACTGATTTCAGAACGGCTATCTGCCAGGGCACGGGTAGCCTGATTCAGATCAGCCTGTGCACTATCACGCGATGATTCCATCTCCTGAAGTTTTTCACGTTCTGTTTCCAGACGTATCTGTAATTCCTGTACTTCTTTTTGCTGGGTTTCAGTTTCCGCGGCCAGTTCTTTCAGTTCCTGTTCACGACGTAAGACACCGGCCTTTTCATCATTCTCACGAACTACACGTAACCAGTTTGGCCCTAACCAGATCCCATCACGAGTCACAATGGATTCATCTGCCGCAAGATTGCCACGCAAGCTCAAGGCTTCGTTTAAATTCTCGGCCGCATAAATGCCGCCTAATAGTGATGATAAAGACCAGTTAGCGGACACTTTGTCTGTCAGCGCTGTACCTTTGTTGTGTGCAGTTTCACTATTTACCGAAGCAGAAATATCAAACAGGCTCAAGGTGCCTTCTTTCAGCTCACTAACAAACGCGGCTAAAGGATCCACTTCAGAAACACAGACCGCTTCAAGATTAGAGCCCAGCACACATTCCACCGCCTGTTCCCAGCCTTTTTCTACATCCAGTTCTTCAGCCAGACGTGGGGCATCCTGTAACTGCTGGCCCTGCAGCCATTCACTTACCGCCCCTTTTTCTTTACCCAGTGCAGCCTGTTGTAAAGCTTCCAGTGAAGCACTACGACCACGCAAATCCTGTAGACGACTACGAGCCTGATCGAGATTGGTATTCAGTTCATGACTGGATTCACGCAATTCACGAATGAACTGCTGCTTTTCATTGAGGATAGCCTGCTGCTTCTGGACTTCGGCCTCAGTTTCGCTGAGCTGCTGCTGCCGTTGTTCCACTTCCTGCTGCAGGCTCTCGGCAGACTGTTCACCCAGTTCCTGCTGAACTTTTTCCAGTCGTTGTTGCAGACGTGAGAGTTTCTGTTCCAGATGCTGGATACGAGTGCGTTCTACATCGGCCTGACGAGCAGGTTCGGCTGATTCCTGATTGTAAGAATCCCATTCATTCTGCCAGACATGCATGGCCTCTTCGGCTTCAGCCAGAGCTCGGGTTGATATCTGCTCGGCTTCTACGGTTGTCTGTAAATCGGGTTCCAGATTTTCCAGACTACTGCGGATTTCTTCGATCCGTCTATTATCAGCGGACAAATGCCCCTGCGCTTCCTGTCCGTCACGTTCTAACTGCTCTAAATCCTGTTGCTGTTGGTTACGACGCTCTTTGGCGTGTTGCAGCGCCTGTTCCAATCTGGCGATATCGGCACCGACACTGTAATAGCGACTCTGAACTTCATTGAATTTGTCCATCGCTTCGGTGTGCTGACTACGGTGGGTTTCGATTTCTGCTTCAATACTACGTTGCCTGGCAATGGCCGATTCGAGCTGGGTTTCCTGCTCACGGATCGTGCTTTCAGACTCCTCCGCCTGCGCATTTAATACGGTCCAGCGTAATGCCTGTAGTTGTGCCTTCATCAGGCGTTCTTCTTCTTTCAATACCTTATAACGTTCAGCCGTCCGGGCCTGACGTTGTAAACGATTCAGTTGCTTACCCAGCTCCTCACGCAGGTCGCCCAGGCGATCCAGATTTTCACGGGTGTGGCGAATACGGTTTTCAGTTTCGCGGCGACGTTCCTTATATTTGGAAATCCCGGCGGCTTCTTCGAGGAAGACACGCATGTCTTCTGGCCTGGCTTCAATAATGCGCGAAATCGTGCCCTGCTCAATAATGGAATAACTACGTGGCCCCAGACCCGTACCGAGGAAAATATCGGTAATATCACGACGACGACAACGAGCACTGTTCAGGTGATAAATCGACTGACCATCGCGGGTTACCGTACGTTTGATCGCGATTTCGTTGTAATTGGCATACTGCCCACCCAAAGATCCGTCACTATTGTCGAATACCAGTTCCACCGTGGCCTGACCCACTGGCTTACGACTGGAAGAACCATTGAAAATGACGTCCGCCATGGAGTCACCACGCAGGTGTTTGGCGGAAGATTCGCCCATAACCCAGCGAACTGCATCAATAATATTAGATTTACCACAACCGTTTGGTCCCACCACGCCGATCAGCTGACTGGGCATTGGGATGGTCGTTGGGTCGACAAATGATTTGAATCCGGAGACTTTGAGTTTTATTAATTGCATCGAGGGAAGATACAGGATCTCGCTTGTCTGAGACAAGATCGACAGGGCGAAAAACACATTGTTTTTGTCAATTTGTGCATGAGAGCAAAATGGACGAGTACATTTACGCAGGAATTCCCCGATCCGCAAAAGTACATCACCATATACTAATTTTTCTGGCCAAAATTACGCCCAAAGTCTTGTCTATCCTACGGGCCTACGGTATTGTCCGCGCCATGGCTACACAACCTTCAAAAGAGCTCGAAACTTTCGACAATCCGATGCCGGAACGGGATTACACCATCCGTATCGACATCCCGGAATTCACCTGCCTGTGCCCCAAAACCGGCCAGCCGGACTTTGCGACGCTGCATATTGAATATGTCGCAGAACAGCAGTGCGTGGAACTTAAGTCATTGAAAATGTATGTCTGGTCATTCCGCGAAGAAGGGGCTTTTCACGAGAAAGTGACCAATACCATTCTCGATGACCTGGTCAAAGCAACCGAACCCCGCTTTATGCGCCTGACGGCAAAATTTAATGTCCGCGGCGGCATCTACACCACGGTGGTTGCGGAACACCACAAAGAAGGCTGGGTCGCACCACAACCGGTTAACCTGCCCTGAGCATCGCCCTGGGATCACAAGGCCACCATGCCCGACCTTTTTATTGGTATTGATCTCGGCACTTCTGGCTGTCGAGCCATTGCCATTAATACGGCGGCCGATATCATCGCCCAGGCCAATACCACGCTCCCCGCTCCAGCTCAGTCCAATAACCATATCGAACAGGATGCTGAACTCTGGTGGCAGGCGCTCACCTGTGTTCTGGAAAACCTTTTACAACAGTGTGATCCATCCGATGTCAAAGCAATCAGTATTGATGGCACCTCGGGTACGGTTTTGTTAGCCGATATAAATGGCCACCCCCTGCATCCCGCATTGATGTATAACGATGCTCGTGCAACCACTGAAGTTGAAAAGATCAAACGGGTTGCACCCATTGATAGTGTTGTACACAGCTCCAGTTCGGGTCTGGCCAAGCTGTTGTGGTTACAACAGCAGGACTTTAGTTCACGCGGCCATTATTTTTGTCATCAGGCCGACTGGATTGTTGGCAAGCTGACAGGACAGTTTGGTTTCAGTGACAGCAACAACAGTTTAAAGACAGGGTATGATCCCGTTAACCATTGCTGGCCAGAATGGCTAGATAAGTTAATCGTTAATCGTGAATGGTTACCCGAAGTAAAACAACCGGGATCATTGTTCAGTACCGTATCGAAATCCATCGCTGAGCAGTTTAATCTCAACAAACAATGTCGAATTATTGCCGGTACAACTGACAGTACAGCTTCATTTCTTGCTACCGGTGCGACACAAGTCGGTGAAGCGGTCACAACATTAGGCTCAACACTGGTATTAAAAGTTATCAGCTCACAACCGGTCTCTACATCTGACTATGGTATCTACAGCCAGCCACTACCTGATCTGACTGGCTCATCAAATCCATTGTGGTTATGTGGTGGTGCATCCAATTGTGGAGGTGCTGTTTTACGCCAGCATTTTTCTGATGAGCAAATGGTAAAAATGGAATCGCAACTGACCCCAGACATTAACACTGGCCTTGATTATTATCCTTTAGCAAACAAAGGCGAACGCTTTCCTGTTAATGATCCCGAACTAAAACCTCGACTGACTCCGCGCCCTGATAATGATGTTATGTTCTTTCAGGGAATACTCGAATCACTGGCTCGCATTGAAACGGATGGCTATCAAAAACTTGAACAATGTGGTGCTCCTTATCCCACTACTGTTCGTACCAGTGGTGGTGGAGCTAAAAACAAAATATGGTCAACTATGCGGGAACAACAATTAAAGATTCCGGTCATATCCGCGACACACACTGAAGCCGCCTATGGTGCCGCGTTATTAGCACGTTATGGTGCGACAAAATCAACATAACTTTAAACAATATTTATACTAACATAAGGATGCTCTGATTAATTCCGTTCGCCCTGAGCCCTTCGGCTTCGTTCAGGAGAGCCTTGTCGAAGGGTTCAACATCCAACACAATGATTTTACGATAGTTCCCGTTCATGGTTCGACAAGCTCACCACGAACGGCGGAATTAATCAGAGCTTCCTTAAAAAATAGCAACCGAGTTAATAATGATCAGCAATCCAGTCACTGGTGCAAACTATATATTTAAGGCACTACCCTTACTTAACAAACCGGGTATTCGGCCGTATGTTATTCTGCCTTTGTTAATTAATACTTTCCTGTTTGCAGGTTTAATCTGGTTTCTTTCTGGTCAATTCGGACAACTGGTTGAACAGTGGATGCCAAACCTGCCTGACTGGTTAAGCTGGTTGAGCTGGATAATCTGGTTTCTCTTCGGAATTACAATATTAGTTATACTGTTTTTTAGTTTTACACTATTAGCAAACCTGGTCGGCGCACCATTTAATAGTTACCTGTCTTCTGCCGTTGAGAATTATCTCACCGGAAATAAACCTGAAACAGGTTTGAGTCTATTTACCGAAGTAAAAAAGAGCCTGGCCGGTGAATTAAAAAAAATTCTCTATTTCGTACTATGGGCTATCCCTCTTTTTATTATTTCACTCATACCCGGCATTAATTTTTTCAGCCCCTTCCTGTGGGCTCTGTTTGGTGCCTGGATGATGAGCATTGAATATGCAGATTATCCACTTGGCAATGCAGGTCTTAATTTTCCAGAAATCAGGCAGACTTTACGTCAGAAAAGCATTCTAAGCTTAGGTTTTGGTGGTATGGTTATGTTAGTTAGTGTTATCCCACTATTTAACTTTATGATTATGCCTGTTGCGGTTATAGCAGCAACAATCATGCATGTTGATCAATTCAAAAAATCATAGTCTGTTAATGGTATAACTATATAGAAAACTATTTTAAGAACTGTTGCAAACGACTCATGCCTTCTTCGAGTCGTTCCAACGAAGTAGTATAGGCAAAGCGCAAGTATTTTCCTGGCTGGTTATCACCAAAATCCTTGCCCGGTGTCACGGCTACACCCGCATCTTTCAATAAGGTTTGCGCAAAGGCATAACTGTCATCGGTAAACTTTTCACAACCGGCATAAAGATAGAATGCACCCTGCGGTGTTACGGGCAATTCAAATCCCAGTTCACGTAGTGCCGGTAACAGAAAATCGCGCCGTTTTTTAAACTCAAGACGGCGTTGCTCCAGAATTTCCAGGTTATCCGGGTCAAAGGCGGCGAGTGCAGCATATTGTGCTGTAGTGGGTGCGGCCAGAAACAGGTTTTGTGCAAGCTTGTCGAGATCTGGAATAGACTCTTCCGGAGCAACCAACCAGCCGATGCGCCAGCCGGTCATGCCAAAATATTTTGAAAAACTATTGATGACAAAAATATCATCATGGATCGACAAAGCCGTTGCCGGATGATCTTCATAAGTCAAACCATGATAAATTTCATCCACGATTAGACTGGCATTTTGTTCCTTTACAAATCCCGCTATCTTAAGCAGCTCATCATCCGCAATCACAGTCCCGGTTGGATTCGAGGGTGAGGCCAACATTAATGTTGTGGTTTTGTCTGTCCAGTGCTGTTGGATTAATGCTAAAGACAATTGAAAGCCAGTACTGGCATCAACATCAACCGCCTGAACCTCCCCTCCCAGAAAACGAACATAGTTTCGATTACAGGGATATCCCGGATCCGCCATCATCACCGCACGATCTGGATCGAGCAAAGCACCCAGTGTCAGTAATAAGGCACCCGATGCACCCGGTGTCACCACAATACGTTCCGGTTTAACCGAAACCTGGTAACGCTGTTGATAAAATGCGGCAATAGACTCGCGCAGTTGAGCCAGACCTACTGCCGGGGTGTAGTGAACATCTCCCTGTTTAATTGCTGCAATGGCTGAATCAAGCACTGGCTGTGGTGTTGGGAAATCAGGTTCACCAATTTCCATATGCACAATGTCCCTGCCCTGTGCTTCCAGCTCACGCGCCTGAGCTAACAGCTCCATGACCCGAAAGGGCTGTATATACTTCAGACGTTTTGCAGGTTTAACCATTTGGACTGAGATTAACTCGTTTGTGTAAACAAACGTGTCACCAGTTCAATATCCAGACAGGATGCTCCACCAGCCTCACCGGCTAATACCGTAAAGGGTTGCTCCGGTTCACCCATATTATCCAGTACCAGCACCGCCTCACTAAAATCATGATCATGGGTATAATCATTAACCGTAATAATGGTCTTCAGTCCTGCGCCGCAAGAAGATTTAATGCCGTTTTCAGAATCTTCGAAAGCAATACACTGTTCTGGTGTCAGCTTCATTTCATTCATAGCATAGGTATAAATATCGGGAGCTGGTTTCTTGGCCGGTACAATGTCGCCGGCTGCAATGACTTCAAACCAGCTCTCTGAATCGGCACCGAGAGTATTCGTTAACAAGGCATGCACATTGGCCGGGGTTGTTGTGGTCGCGATGGCCAGACGAAAGCCTTTTTCCCGAGCCTCAGCTAACAGGCGTTCTACACCAGGACGCAGAGGGATTTTTCCTTCACCTAACAGGTGGGTGTAGTGATCCGTTTTAGCCTTGTGCAGACCGGCAATAAAACCATCCAGATCATCTGGTCGTTCAAAATCGGTATTGAAATGATCGAGATAAAAGCGAATGCGCTCTTTACCACCGGTCACTTCCAGTAACTTCCCGTACAACGCAACAGACCAGTCCCAATCCAGACCGGCATCTTTAAATGCCAGATTAAACGCGACACGGTGACCGTCTCGTTCGGTATCCGCCAGTGTCCCATCTACATCAAATAATAGTGCTTGTAATTCCTTCATTGAATAACCCTAATAATTACCTGTTAAATCTAATTGTTTCCAATTTTCTAAACAGCCAGGCCAGACTCAGTAGTGGTACTGCCGGCTCTATGCTGTGGGTCGACACTTTACCTCAGTCAGGGTATAAAAATCGAATAATCTGGATTCACCATTCACCCTTTTTTCGCCTCCCATACACGGCACATGCACACATTATAACCAAAAAATACAATAACTTAGGTATCTCTCCTGTTATTTATGCTAGACTTTTAAGCTTATGTACGATTTAAAAATATTGCATAGCGCAATAGATTCTGGTATTAAATCGCGTTGATTTTGAAACCCGGTATCGGCAGGAGACGCAGACAGATGGCCGCCAAGAAAAAAACAGCCGCCAAGAAAAAAACAGCGGCGAAGAAAACCACAGCAAAGAAAACAGCGAGCAAGAAAAAAGCTGTTGCTAAGAAAACTGCGGCGAAAAAAACGGCTAGCAAGAAAAAAACCGTAGCCAGGAAAACTACCGCTAAGAAAACCGCTAGCAAGAAAAAACCAACGGCTAAGAAAACTAGCCGGACCGCTGGACCAGACAATGATAAAGGCTTCACCCCCTACACGATTAAAAAGGGTGAGGACTATATGAATGAGACTCAAATAGCTCACTTCCGTGAACTGCTTGGAAACTGGAAACGTGACTTAATGCAGGAAGTGGATCGTACTGTGCATCACATGCAGGACGAAGCGGCCAACTTCCCGGATCCTAACGATCGTGCCACCCAGGAGTCAGAATTCACGATTGAGCTGCGTACCCGTGACCGTGAACGTAAATTGATCAAGAAAATTGATGAATCCCTGAGCCACCTGGATTCCGGTGAATACGGTTATTGTGAACAATGCGGATTAGAAATTGGTGTACGCCGACTTGAAGCGCGTCCCACCGCAAACCTGTGCTTTGACTGTAAAAGTCTGGATGAAATCCGCGAACGCCAACGTGGCTAAGCGTTTCAAGCAGGCACAAAAAAGGAGGCACTCGCCTCCTTTTTTGTGCCCGAAGATATTCACTCCGATTGATATTCTAATTTATGACCTGGTCTGGCTGTAGCGCCCGGTCATCATAACGCCGATCAGGTTTAATGGTCAGTCTGTTACTATTAGCAAAATCCATAATAAACTCATAAGCACCAGGATTACTCTCAGATAATCCTCTTGCAACAACCAGGCATTTTTCACCATCAATCATGCAGGGTTGTACACTGTGAGCATAATGCAGTCGGTGATCATCACCAAAACTTGCCAGTGTTGAAGAAATACGTTCAATCCAGTCACTGGGGCGCAACTTGCCGCCATCAATGCGAGTACTGTGTATTACCAAAATTTCTTCTTCTTTACCGGACAAGATCATTCCCTCTATGCTCTTAATACTATTGGTGTCATCGGCGTCAACACCTGTAAACTTTAGCGAAGGTATGAAGATACCGCTGAGGGGAAGCCCACAAGGGACTAACTGAAACCACTAAGCCTGTGTAAACTAGGCTATTCCAGTACAACAGGACATTAAAAATGCAAGTTTCTGATTCTGTAACTCAACGACAATGTATCCGATCCTTTCTGGACAAACCGGTTGATCCACAACTCATTAATGAGATTCTCAATGCCGCACGCTGGGCTCCATC
Source organism: Gammaproteobacteria bacterium (assembly GCA_026196045.1). GTDB lineage: Bacteria > Pseudomonadota > Gammaproteobacteria > UBA6429 > Thiohalophilaceae > JAPHRJ01. The sequence continues at coordinate 822 of JAPHRJ010000070.1, read as the reverse complement.
TGGAGCCAACACCCAGCCCTGGCAGGTCATGGTCGTCAGCGGGAATAGCAAACAAACGATCGGTGAGCGCATTATTGCGGCGCGAGAAGACGGACAAAAGGAAAACCCAGATTACGACTATTACCCGGAAAACTGGATTGAACCCTATCGCCGACGTCGTTATGAAACTGGTATGGCTCTGTATTCCGCATTACATATCGAAAAGTCAGATCATGAAAAACGAAAGGCCGCCTGGTATCAAAATTACCATTTTTTCGGTGCCCCGGTAGGACTACTGTTTTTCATGGACAAACAGATGGGGCGCGGTAGCCTCCTGGATATGGGCATGTTCATCCAGAATATTATGCTAATGGCAGAACATCACGGCCTCGGAACCTGCCCGCAAGCTTCACTGGCCGAATACCCGGACATCGTTCGTGAAATATTAGAGGTCGAGAACGATTATCTCCTGCTCTGTGGCATGGCTCTGGGCTATCCGGACAGCTCGGCTCCAGTCAATAATTATCGTGTTGAGCGTGTTGCTGTAAGTGACTTTACCCGCTGGTATGACTGATTCAACAACCTCGAACATCAAACACCCCTATATTGGCCGCTTTGCCCCCTCTCCAACGGGGCCATTACATTTTGGTTCCCTGATCGCGGCTCTGGCCAGTTATCTACAGGCTCGGCAACATCAGGGTGAGTGGCTGCTGCGTATCGAAGATATTGACCCTCCCCGTGAAGTTAAGGGTGCCACCGAGACTATTCTCCATGTTCTGGAACAGTATGGCTTTGAATGGGATGGCCCGGTCACGTACCAGAGCCAACGCCAGGATCTGTATC
>JAPHRJ010000138.1 GCA_026196045.1 Gammaproteobacteria bacterium | reverse complement strand
TGCTAACCCTGCCGATATGGTTGCGAACCTGGCGGCGATTGCCAAAGCGACGTTAGCCCTGTCTGGTGGTTCAACACCGGATGGTCTGGATAATTTACTCGGTGGTGTATCTATTAATGATACGCACAATGCCATTGCTCAAAACCTTCGTGATGCCGAACAGGCAACCGTACTGATTGGAACACAGGCGATGGCACAACAGGAATTATCTGCAATTCGCGCACTGGCCAATGTCATTGCCGAGAATTCAAATGCCAGCCTGGGTTACCTGAGCGAAGGTTCTAATAGTGCTGGTGCATGGTTAGCCGGAGCCGTCTCTCATCGTGGTCCAGCAGGGCAGGCCAAAAGTGATCAGATTCATGCCGAAGTGGGCTATGACCTGAAAGGTTATGTTCTGTTAAATGTCGAACCTGAGCGGGATTGTGCAAATACGGCGGCCGCATTAAATGCAGTTACCAATGCTGACTTTGTTGTGAGTCTGGCGACACATATTACTGACGCAATGAAGACCTATGCCGATGTATTACTTCCAGTGGCGGCCTTTGCTGAAACAGAAGGAACCTATGTTAACGCCTGTGGTGAGTGGCAAAGCTTTGATGCAAGTAATACTGCACCGGGTGAAGCACGCCCAGCCTGGAAAGTATTACGCGTCCTTGGCAATTTATTCGATGCCGATGGCTTCGATTACATGAATTCAAATGAAGTACGTGATGAACTGGCTGCATTAACAGCAGATATCAAAGCTTCTTCAACATCAATATGGCGTACTCCAGCAACAGTTGTACGTCAACCAAACATGTTACAGCGAATTGGTCACCTCCCTATTTATGCGGTAGACATGTTGGTACGACGTGCGGAACCACTACAGAACACAGCTGATGCCATTGCGGATGCGATTTATCTTAACGCCGAAACCGCATCTAAAGTCGGTGTTACCGATGAAGAGGATGCCGTTGCAACGCAGGGTGAATGCACTGTGATTTTACCGGTGATGATTGATGAAGCCATTCCGACTAACTGTGTGATGATTCCTACCGGATTGGCTGAAACCAGTAAACTGGGTGCAGCTTATGGCGATATTGAAATCAAAGGGCTTAACTTTGTTTAGCAAGAGAATAAACTACAGGCAGATGGAAACCTTCGCATGATTGAGTGGATAACCTCATTTTTAAGTTTCTTGCCCACTGAAGTGGTAACCGTGATCGCAATCATGATCAAGATTGTTGCGATTGTATTACCACTCATGTTGGCAGTTGCCTATCTCACTTTAGCTGAACGTAAGATCATTGGTGCCATGCAGGTGCGTATGGGGCCGACCAAAGTTGGACCACGTGGTTCATTGCAACCCATTGCCGATGCCCTGAAGTTAATGTTCAAGGAAATCGTAATCCCATCCAAAGCGAATAAATTTTTATTCCTGTTAGCTCCATTATTATTGATTGCACCAGCTTTGGCGGCTTGGGCCGTTATTCCATTCCAGCCAGAGATGGTATTAGCAGATATCAATGCTGGGCTACTGTATGTTCTGGCCGTTACCTCAATTGGTGTATACGGTGTCATCATTGCAGGTTGGGCTTCTAACTCTAAATACGCTTTGCTGGGTGCGATGCGTTCAGCGGCCCAGATCGTTGCTTATGAAATTGCGATGGGGTTTGCACTGGTAGGCGTGTTAATGGCGGCCGGTAGCCTGAACTTTGGTGACATTGTTCGTGGCCAGGAAGGCTATGGTTTTGTTAACTGGTATATGTGGCCATTACTTCCTTTATTTGTTATTTATTTTATTTCGGGTGTGGCTGAAACTAACCGTGCGCCATTTGATGTGGCTGAAGGGGAATCGGAGATTGTTGCCGGTTTCCATGTGGAATATTCCGGTATGCCATTTGCGGTATTCTTCCTCGCTGAATATGCCAATATGATTTTAATTGCCAGCCTGTCGGCCATTATGTTTATGGGTGGCTGGTTATCACCTTTACAGGGTTTGTTACCGGATTCAGTTTTTGACATTGCTGTTATTGGTACCTTACTGGGTAGTGGGATTCACTGGTTCCTGTTCAAGGTAGCTATATTCCTGTTCTTATTCCTCTGGTTCAGGGCAACGTTCCCTCGTTATCGATATGATCAGATCATGCGTCTGGGCTGGAAAGTATTTATCCCGATTACTATTTTCTGGTTGCTGGTGTTGGGTCTTGCCATTCTTGCCGGCTTACCCCCGTGGTTTAGCGCAGCATAAGGTGAATGGAGACTAATTTAATATGAATCACTTTGTGCAATTTCTAAAAAGTCTGTTCCTTATAGAACTGCTCAAGGGCATGAGCCTGACGGGTCGGTATTTATTTGCCAAAAAGTTTACTCTGCAGTACCCGGAAGAAAAAGCGCCAATCTCACCACGTTTTCGTGGCCTGCATGCTTTACGCCGCTATCCCAACGGTGAAGAACGCTGCATTGCCTGTAAATTATGTGAAGCCGTCTGTCCAGCGCTGGCGATTACCATTGAGTCAGATCAAAGAGATGACGGTACACGCCGTACTACACGTTATGATATCGACCTGAGTAAGTGTATTTTTTGCGGTTATTGTGAAGAATCCTGTCCAGTCGATTCAATCGTTGAAACACATATTTATGAATATCATGGTGAAGTCCGTGATGATCTGATTATGACCAAAGAGAAATTGCTGGCAGTTGGTGATAAGTACGAAGCCGAGATTGCTAATGCACGTGCGCAAGATGCGCCTTATAGATAATGATAAATAACAGGCATCACTAAATACGAGTGAATGAAATTAAATGGGTTTTGAAAAATTTATATTTTATATCTTTAGCGCCATACTGATTTTTAGTGCGTCGATGGTGATTACGATACGTAACCCGGTTAAAGCGGCGTTATTTCTGGTGCTGTCCTTTTTTGCCAGTGCAGCAATCTGGATGTTAATGGAAGCTGAATTCCTTGCGATAGTACTGGTACTGGTTTATGTCGGTGCGGTGATGGTGCTGTTCCTGTTCGTATTAATGATGCTGGACATTAACCTGAATCAATTGCGTGAAGGGTTTGTCCGTTATCTACCTATCGGGATTGGTTTTGCAGTGGTCATGGCGGTAATGATGATCATGGTAGTCGGAGGTGATGGTTTTGGATCGCCTGAGGCGGTATCACATGGGCCAGATTACAGTAATACTCATGAGCTGGGTCGTGTGTTGTATACCGATTACGTTTATCCATTTGAAATTGCCGCGGTGATTTTGCTGGTAGCCATCGTTGCCGCCATTGCGCTGACTTTGAGAAAGCGCCCAAATACTAAACATCAGAAAATTGAAAAACAGGTTGCAGTTAAACGGAACCAACGCGTAAGAATGGTGAGCATGTCATCTGAGGAGAGGAAATAATGA
>JAPHRJ010000003.1 GCA_026196045.1 Gammaproteobacteria bacterium | reverse complement strand
CTGGCATACATGCTGAAATATGATTCAGTACATGGTCGTTTTGGTGGTGAAATTTCTCATGAGCCTGGTGCCATGATCGTTGACGGCAAGAAAATTCGTCTGACTGCAGAACGTGATCCGGCTGATCTTAAATGGGGTGATGTAAAAGCAGACATCGTTATCGATTGTACTGGTTTTTTCCTGACCGAAGAAAGCTGTCAGAAACACATTGATGCAGGCGCAGGTAAAGTTGTTCAATCTGCTCCTTCAAAAGATGGTACTCCAATGTTTGTATACGGAGTTAACCACAATGAATATGCAGGTCAGAAAATTGTTTCTGCAGCTTCCTGTACTACTAACTGTCTGGCACCTGTTGCTAAAGTACTGAATGATAAGTGGGGCATCAAACGTGGTCTGATGACTACTGTTCATGCTGCAACAGCTACTCAGAAAACAGTTGACGGTCCTTCTATGAAAGACTGGCGCGGTGGTCGTGGTATCCTGGAAAACATCATTCCTTCTTCAACGGGTGCCGCTAAAGCAGTAGGTGTTGTTCTGCCTGAACTGAATGGCAAGCTGACTGGTATGGCTTTCCGTGTTCCTACTTCAGACGTGTCTGTTGTTGACCTGACGGTTGAACTGGAAAAAGAAGCTTCATATGATGATATCTGTGCGGCAATGAAAGCGGCCTCTGAATCTGGTGACATGAGCAAAACTCTGGGTTACACCGATGAGAAAGTAGTTTCCACTGACTTCCGTGGCGTTGGTTTCTCATCTATTTTTGATGCTGAAGCGGGTATTGCTCTGGATAGCACTTTCGTTAAAGTCGTATCTTGGTACGATAACGAATACGGCTACACTTGCAACATGATGCGTTTCGTAGAACACGTAGCAGCAAACTAAGAAAGGGGCGAGGAACGAGGGACGAGTGACGAGGCAAATCGCCTTTGTCACTCGTTACTCGTCCCTCGTAACTTTTATTTAGAGGTTTTTGTTAATTTTAGATAATTAACAAAATTCTTTGAAAAATTTTAAAATCTTATTAGGAGTTCTACATGTCTTTTATCAAGCTGACTGATCTTGATCTTGCTGGTAAGCGCGTTCTAATCCGTGCTGATTTAAATGTACCTGTTAAAGATGGAAAAGTAACATCAGATGCACGTATTACAGCATCTATGCCAACGGTTGAGTATTGCATGAAAGCAGGGGCTGCTGTCATGGTTATGTCTCATCGAGGTCGTCCTGAAGAAGGCAAGGCAGATGAAGAAAATTCAATGCAGCCTATTGCTGAATGTATGTCTGAAAAGTTAGGTAAAAACGTCAAGTTAGTAAAAGATTATCTTGATCAAGCGCCTGATGTTAGAGGTGGCGAAGTTGTTTTACTGGAAAATGTTCGTTTCAATGCGGGTGAAAAGAAAGACGATGAAGCCTTAGCAAAAAAATATGCTTCACTTTGTGATGTGTTTGTTATGGATGCATTCGGTACGGCGCATCGTGCACAGGCATCTACTCATGGTGCAGGTAAATTTGCACCGACAGCATGTGCCGGTTTGTTGTTATCAAATGAATTAGATAGCCTGGCAAAAGCTTTGGCTAAACCTGCTCGCCCAATGGTTGCCATTGTCGGTGGTTCAAAAGTTTCAACAAAACTGACTGTTTTGGAAGCCCTGTCTGAAAAAGTGGACCAGCTAGTTGTTGGTGGCGGTATTGCCAATACGTTCCTCAAAGCCATGGGTAACAATGTCGGCAAGTCACTGTGTGAAGACGATCTGGTTGATACGGCTAAAGCGCTGGTTGAAAAAATGAAAGCACGTGGTGCAAGCATTCCAATTGCAACTGACGTAGTTTGTGGTAAAGAGTTTTCTGAAACAGCTGAAGCCACTTTGAAAGCGGCTGGTGATGTTGACGATGATGATATGATTTTTGATATTGGTCCTGATTCGGCAAAAGAACTGGCTGATATTATTGCTAAAGCCGGTACGATTGTATGGAACGGTCCTGTTGGTGTGTTTGAATTTGATCAGTTTGGTGAAGGTACTAAAACGGTTTCAATGGCAATTGCTAACAGTAATGGTTTTAGTCTTGCGGGTGGTGGTGACACTATTGCCGCTATTCAAAAGTATGATATTTATGACAAAGTATCTTATATTTCAACAGCCGGTGGAGCATTCCTGGAATATCTGGAAGGCAAGACATTGCCTGCAGTAGCCATGCTGGAAGAACGAGCAAAACAATAAGTAACGAGTTACAAGTGACAAGTAATGAGTACAGCAGCGTGATTAGCCATATTATGGCTAATCAAATCCGAGAATATTATACAGGGCTTTGTCACTCGGCCCTCGTAACTAGAAACTGCCTTTATGCGTAGAACGAAAATTATAGCCACACTGGGTCCGGCAACTAATGATGCCAAAATGCTTGATAAGATCATTGAGGCCGGAGTGGATGTTGTTCGTGTTAATTTCTCTCACGGTAGTCCGGAAGAACATCTGGAACGAGCCGAAAAACTGCGTAATCGTGCTCGAGCCCATGGTCGTCAGGTTGGTGTACTGTGCGATCTGCAGGGTCCAAAAATCCGTATTGAAAAATTCAAGGATGGCAGCGTCATGCTTGAAGAGGGTGCAACATTTATCCTTGATACCGATCTGGATCCGAATGCCGGTACTGTCGAAAAAGTGGGTATGTCCTATAAGTCATTACCTGATGATGTTAAACGTGGTGATACCCTCTTACTTGATGACGGCGCAATCGTACTCTGGGTCGATGGAGTGGAAGGAACCCAGGTTGTATGCCGAGTCGTTTCCGGTGGTGAATTATCTGATCGTAAAGGGTTAAATCGTCAGGGTGGTGGTTTGTCGGCCCCGGCATTAACAACGAAAGATAAGGAAGACATCAAACTGGCTGCACAAATGCAGGCTGATTATCTGGCCGTATCATTTCCTCGTACGGCTGATGACATCAATGAAGCACGGGCACTCATGCAGGCTGCTGGTGGTCATGCTGGTATTGTTGCCAAAATCGAACGAGCCGATGCACTGGATAATGTAGAAGAAATTATCGAAGCCAGTGATGTGATCATGATCGCTCGTGGTGATCTGGGTGTTGAAATTGGTGATGCTGCACTACCACCTGTACAGAAACATCTGATTAGCCTGGGTCGTAACATGAACAAGGTGGTGATTACAGCCACGCAAATGATGGAATCTATGATTCATAGCCATATTCCAACTCGTGCTGAAGTATTTGATGTTGCCAATGCCGTACTGGATGGAACGGATGCCGTCATGTTATCTGCAGAAACGGCCAAGGGTAAATATCCAGATAAAGTCATTGCTGCAATGGACAGGATCTGTCGCGAAGCTGAGAAACAAAAGCTGGCAACTCACTCAGATCACCGTATTAATACTACTTTTGGGCGTATGGACGAAGCCATTGCCATGGCTTCCATGTATACGGCCAATCATCTGGGTGTGAAAGCAATTGCATCATTAACTGAATCAGGTTCTACAGCATTATGGATGTCACGTATTAGTTCGGGTATTCCTATTTATGCATTGACCAGTCATGTAGAAACACGCCGCAAAGTAACCCTGTATCGTGGTGTATATCCTGTCAGCTTTGAGGTATCGTCAAAGGATCATGTAGTAATTAACAAGGAAGCCATTGATGAACTTATGCGTCGTGGTGCCGTTCGAGATGGCGATCTCGTGATTATCACCAAAGGTGATTTTATGGGTGTGATGGGTGGTACCAATAGTATGAAGATTGTTCGGGTTGGAGAAATGATCGAGCCAGAAGAATTGCAGTAATAAACACTTTCTTGTCCCTGAATTGAATATATTCTTCAGAGATAGAATGATTAACCATTAATTTTATACAGATTAACTGGTTATCAAATAAGTATAATTTTTTAATTTTGTAAATTTTAACGAAACTAACAAGTAGAGGAGCTCAAAGATGGCCCTAATTTCAATGCGTCAACTGCTGGACCACGCTGCTGAAAACAGCTATGGCATGCCAGCATTCAATGTAAACAATATGGAACAAGTACATGCCATTATGCAGGCTGCACATGAAGCTAACAGCCCAGTTATTATGCAGGGTTCTGCTGGTGCACGTTCTTATGCGGGCGAACCTTTCCTGCGTCATTTGATCAGTGCAGCAATCGAAATGTACCCACATATTCCAGTTGTTATGCACCAGGATCACGGTTCAGAACCTGCAGTATGTCTACGTTCAATCCAGTCTGGTTTCAGTTCTGTCATGATGGATGGTTCTTTAATGGCTGATATGAAGACCCCTTCAAGCTTTGAGTACAACGTTGAAGTAACTAAAGAAGTTGTAAAAATGGCTCATGCTGGTGGTGTTTCGGTTGAAGGCGAACTGGGCTGTCTGGGTTCACTGGAAACGGGTGAAATGGGTGAAGAAGATGGTCACGGTGCCGAAGGCAAGCTGGATATGGATCAGCTGTTAACAGGTGTTGAAGAAGCGGCTGATTTCGTAGAACAAACAGGTGTCGATGCGCTGGCGATTGCCATTGGTACATCTCATGGTGCATACAAATTTACTCAGGAACCAACGGGTGAAATTTTACGTATTGACCGAATCAAAGATATCAACGCTCGTATTCCTAACACTCACCTGGTAATGCATGGTTCTTCTTCAGTACCTCAGGAATGGCTGAAGATCATCAACAGCTATGGTGGTGACATGGGTCAGACCTATGGTGTTCCTGTTGAAGAAATCGTAGAAGGTATCAAAAATGGGGTACGTAAAGTTAACATCGATACTGATTTACGTATGGCTTCTACCGGTTCTGTTCGTAAGCACCTGGCTGAAAATACTTCTAACTTCGACCCACGTAAATTCCTCAAGGAATCTACTAAGGCGATGAAAGATATCTGTAAAGCTCGTTACGAAGCTTTCGGAAGTGCAGGCCAGGCTGACAAAATCAAGGTTGTTTCTTTAGAAGCGATGATTGATTTTTATAAATAAGCCAAAAGCATAAACTGCTTTATGAGGGGAGCCATTGGCTCCCCTTTTTTATTATAAACTACAAAAATGAGTCGTCAGATAGGGGTTTTCTTTTGTGCTCTAAAATGATGATTGGCATCGTTGGATTTATTTATGTAATAAAAAGTTTAATGACGGGTTAGGAGGCAGAAAAAGTGGCCGTAATGGAGGTGGATGTGGTGCAGCCTGTGGCGATTGCGGGGGCATGTGGCGGATAAACTAATTTTTGACTCAATGTGTCAAAAAATAGAGAGTCTTAGAGTTAGGGTAGCTAAGTTATTAATATAAATATAAATCTATGTGTAATGTAGAAGTTACTACAAAATTGATGGTTATTTACTGTAATTTAAGGCCTGATTTTAAGTAGAAAAATCTAAAGTCCGCATAAAGTAGAGACGTTAAAGCATTTAAGGAACCTGAAAGATCAGGTGGAAAGGTGCTTATATGCGTCGAGTGTACATACAAACAAAATCCCTGACACGTAGCACAGCAAAAGCTGTCTCGCTGCGATCTTATAAATTAATGTTGGCTGTCATTATGTCATGTTTGTTGTTAATGACATTAGCAACTCCAGTTGATGCAAGAACAATCCTTGAGTCAAATGTTGATCATAGTTTTGATACCGAATTGACGAACATGGGTAGTAGTGCAATTACAGCACAGGATAGCTTTAAACTTGGAATTAATGCATTCAAGGAAAAAGAATATTATCAGGCAGAAAGGTATCTACTGCCATTAGCGCATAATGGATATAAGGACGCACAGTTTATTCTAGGTATGCTGTATGACTCAGCTAGTAATGACAGGCATAAAGCCCTGAACTGGTATACCCATGCTGCTCAGAATGGACACAGTGATGCTCAACATAATCTTGGTCTTGCTTATGCGCGTGGACAGGGCATTAAAGGCGATATTAAGTTAGCATTAAAATGGTGGCATGCTGCCGCTGAGCAGGGAAACTCTGATTCACAGTACAATCTGGGAATCATTTATGCAACGGGTGCAACGGGCGTAGAGCAGGATTTTAAGAAAGCAAAGATGTGGTGGCATATGGCTGCAACTAGTGGTGATGCGATGGCCCAATATAATTTAGGAGCCATGTATGCCAACGGTGTGGCCGGTCAACAAAACCTTTGTGAAGCAGTACATTGGTGGAACCTTTCTCAGGAGAATGGTTTTAGCCAGGCTCACCGTGCTTTAGAAAATCTGGAAAAAGTCGTTGATGTGGCACGTTGCCAATAGGAAAGGTATAAAAGTAAAAAAAAGGGGATAACCGTTGTTATCCCCTTTTTTTATTAGAGGTGTCTCTATTCTCTATTTGAAAAGGTGTTTTTTATCCGGTCAATTAATGTTCTGCCTTTCCATGAGCATCTAGCAATGTTTTAGTCATAATGCGATCCGTATACGCCATTGCAACAGCGGAAATAATAAAAGTAAGATGAATAAATACCTGCCACATGATGGTGGTTTCTGTCATATGTTCAGCATTTATAAAAGTTTTTAACAGGTGGATGGATGAAATACCAATCAAAGCCATAGAGAGTTTAATCTTCATAGTCGCGGCATTAACATGAGATAACCATTCAGGTTGGTCAGGGTGCTCTCTAATATTCAGACGAGAAACAAAAGTTTCATAGCCACCAATGACAACCATGATGAGCAAGTTCGCGATCATGACCACATCAATCAGACCTAAAACCATTAGCATGATTCCGGTTTCACCTAACTCATTTGCTCCAGAAACAAGGTGGGTCAGTTCAATCATAAAGTGATAGACATAGACACCTTGAGCAACAATTAAGCCGAGATATAATGGTGCCTGTAACCAGCGACTCCAGAAAATTAATTGCGACATAATTGAAAGGGCGCTATTGCTTTGAGGTTGACTATTTTCGGGCACTTTTGATTTACCTGCAGTTAAAAATTATTAATGTATTTAGATGCGTACTGAATGTTTTTATTCAGAACAAGTTATAGAGTTAATTGCTGGCAGGAAGTTCCTTCAGTTGAGACTGAATTTCCCTGGCCAGTTTTAATGCGCTATTAATATCAGGATCGACAACATTAAAGTGACCCATTTTACGTCCAGCACGGGCTTCGCGTTTACCATACAGGTGTAATTTCACATTAGGATGATCTAGCAGTTTTGGCCACTCGGGAGCGTGGCTATTTTGCCAGAGATCGCCAAGCATATTGATCATAACAACCGGGGTTAACAGGCGAGTATCGCCCAGTGGAAGCCCACAGACTGCTCGTACCTGTTGCTCAAACTGGGAAGTAACACAGGCATCCAATGTGTAGTGACCGCTGTTATGTGGCCGTGGTGCAATTTCATTTACGAGCAAATGCCCATCAGAAATAAAGAATTCAACCGCCATGACACCGACATAGTCCAGGGCACTCGCAATATTGGTTGCCATTTGATTAACCTGTTGCGTGAGCTTGCCGTCAATACGAGCTGGTACGATGCTCGTATCAAGAATACCAGATTCATGGACGTTCTCAGCAACAGGGTAAGTGACAACTTTACCATCTAGCCCTCGAGCCAGGACGACGGACACTTCAATATCCAGTGGCATGCGTTGTTCAAGTACACAGGCTTCGCCGTTTAATGCTTTCCAGCCAGCTCCTGCATCGGTCTTTGCATTAATGCCAAACTGGCCTTTACCGTCATAACCAAAACGAGAAACTTTGAGAATTGCTGGTGAACCGATTTTAGCTATATTATTTTGCAGGTCTTCCAGTGAATGGATGACAGCAAAAGGGGCGGTAGGAAAACCGTTGTCACTCAGGAAGGTTTTTTCATGAATACGATCCTGGGTAATGGTAACTGCCT
>JAPHRJ010000088.1 GCA_026196045.1 Gammaproteobacteria bacterium | reverse complement strand
TGTTCCATTGAAACAACCATGTTAAAAGATTACATGCTAAAATTCACCCTGTTTTGACAATAGCTCAGGTAGTCGTAATGAAATGGTTAGATAAAATACCCCTCCCAACTCTGGTAGTTATTGCGATCTTGCTCGGACTCGCACCATTCACCCCAGAGCCTCATTTGTGGGAAAAGCTAAAAATGCTGTTTGCAGGTGAATTGCAAAAACCAATAGATATCTTTGACTTGCTAATGCATGGTACACCGGCGGTACTAGTCATCCTTAAATTACTACGATTACAGAAAAAATAGAAAACAGGCTTCTAGCTGGTTTTTACCTGTTTTGAGTTGGGATCAAGTCTCCCACTTAAATTGCACCACAATGTTTCAATCTCATTCGCGGGAACAGGTCGACTAAAATAATATCCCTGACCATAGTGGCAACCCTGATCGCGAAGATAATGCCACTGTTCTGCTGTCTCGATCCCTTCAGCCAGTGAATTAATTTCAAGACTGGAGGACATCTGGATAATGGCTTTTACAACAGCCATATTATCTTCATCCTGAGGGATACCATCGACAAAGGACTTATCGATCTTCAGTTTTGAAATTGATCATGCCTTAACCGGTTTAGCTGACCAGTATTTTAAAATACCTGGATTCACGCATCATCGAGCTGGAAGAAATGTTACGTCCTGATTAGCCAGCACAGAATGAGACACTCGAATTTACAAGGCAACAGGAAGTGCGAAATCATTTACGCGATCTTGATCCGCTAATGGTGATCGAGCTTTACCAAAGCGTAGCTGTAACTGGCCGCGACGATTTGAGCATGCGAGCTATTGAAAACGCACCTAAAGCATTTCCATTGATCGCAGATCCAAGCCATTCTTGAAAAGGGAAAAGCGGCACGGGCACAGCGTGAGCAGCCTGCAAATGCACAATTACTAGCTCAACTTAAACATAAAAAATCTTTACTGGAGTCAGCACTACGAAGCGCAAGGCAAGAAATGACTTTACCAGAGCCTACACTGCAACAAATAGCGAGTGGTGGTGATGTTGCCTAGTTTGAAATTTTCACGCAGGGCTTTGAATTTAGCCACGAGGGGAATTCTCGCTGGTACGGCAATTGGTCTGGCCACCCACGGCCTGATCCAGATCCCTATTGTTGATGTACCTGTACAGGTTGTTACACAGCCTGCCGCTGGCGCTGTCTCGTAGTATATTTATTATGCAGTTTATTTTTATGGAAATATATTTGATTAAGGAGGAAGGCGGCAAGTAGTCCGAAACTGAAAAACATGCAGACCATAGTCTAATGGGTCTGCATATGTTTAATGGAAAATGACCGATAAGCCATTGAAAAATATGGTAGCGAGAGCGAGACTTGAACTCGCGACCTCAGCATTATGAGTGCTGCGCTCTAACCAGCTGAGCTACCTCGCCATATTGCCCGCCCAATCAAAATGGGACTGTGAACAAGAGCCGCGCATTGTCGGCATTTTGGATCCGCTTGTCAATATCTGAACAGTAAATCACAGGCAGTTAACTCTATTTTCTAGCCCACTCAGGGCCGAACAGGTAATAAGCCCAGTTATTATAATGTCGCCGCATCGAGCGGTTTCGGACGGGCAATACCATAGCCCTGGGCATAGTCCACTCCGATTTGTTCCAGTTTTTCCAGGATCAGATCATTCTCGACATATTCAGCAATGGTACGAATCCCCATTACAAATCCAACACGATTAATGGCCTCAACCATGCTGAAATTGATCACATCGGTTGCGATATCCTTGACCAGATTCCCATCAATTTTAAGAAAATCCACAGGCAGATTTTTCAGGTAAGTGAATGAAGACATACCACTACCAAAATCATCCAGTGAGAAACTACAGCCTAATTGGCGCAGTTCCTTAATGAATAATATTGCTCGGCTCAGATTCGCAATCGCGGCAGTTTCGGTGATTTCGAAGCACACCGATTCCGGTCTGATTTTGTGACTCATTAACTCAGTGATCAGATATTCCAGGAAACCTTCATCGCCCAGAGACTGTCCTGACAGGTTAATTGAACACATAAGATTTTGAGTAACATCAGCATTACGGTGCATCCAGCCAAACGTATTTTTGATAACCCAACGATCAATGTCTGACATCAGGTTATAACGTTCGGCGGCCGGGATAAATGTCTCTGGCGAAATAATCAGGCCCTGCTCGTCCACCATTCGAAGCAGGATTTCAATATGCTTGTGATCCTGGTTGCGTAGATTAATGGCTTCAATTGGTTGACAGTACAACTGCAAACGATCATTTTCCAGGGCGTTATGAATTCGTGATACCCATTGCATTTCACCGTGCCGCTGCGCCAGATCTTCATCATGCTTATGATAAAGATGAATACGATTACGGCCTTCTTCTTTGGCCAGGAAACAGGCGCTATCTGCAAGACTCAATATAGTTGCGGTATCCTGGCTTTGTTCGGTAATAGCGACAACACCAATACTGACACCAACTGTCATTTGTTTTCCATCCCGAATAAAACGAAATGCCTTAATGACTTTTTGAAGTTTTTCCAGAACTCGTTGAGCCTGTTGTGGATTACAGTTGTTTAACAACAGCCCAAACTCATCACCACCCAATCTGGCCAGAACATCATCCTGACGTAGATCCTGTTTCAATAACTGGGTGAGTTCTTTTAGTAATTCATCACCGGTAATATGGCCACAGGTATCATTAATGATCTTAAACTGGTCAAGATCCATGTAACACAATACGTGCTCATCTTTGTACTGTTTAGCTGTAGCCAGGGCCTGAGATAATATCTGTTCAAACTCATAACGGTTTACCAGCCCGGTTAAAGTATCATGGGTAGCGATATAATCCATCTGGCTTTCCATCGCCAGAGCATCCGATATATTACGAAAGACAACTACGGCACCATTGATCTTTCCTTTTTCATACATCGGATTGACCGAGTACTCGACCTGGATACAGTAACCTTTCTTGGTACAGAAGTTTTCCTTGTTAATATGAAAACCGCGTTGTTCTTTTATGCTTCGGAAGATACGGCTCTTGTCTCTCTCAATCTGGAAGCCCTGTTCATTAGAGTGATGGATCAACTCATAAATATCCTGACAATGTAAATCTTCCGAGTCATACCCCAGAATATCGGTTGCCGCTCGATTTAAGAATGTGCAACACATTTGCATGTCCACACCGATAATTCCTTCACGGGTAGAATCCAGTAACACATTAATGTGCTCATGCAATTTATGATAGGAGTCTTCTGCTTCACGAATACGAGTTAAATCCCTGAAGTAATATAAAACAGCATTCGGTTTGTCATTGTCATCCCTGATAACCCTGACCTCAAGTTCGACTGGGGCACCAATAAAATTGTATGGATCATCCACATCCATAAAAACAGTGACTTCACGATGGTTAAGCGCACCCGGTGTAATATCAGCAGTGCTTACCCATGATTCTGGATGCAGGAAGCGGGAAATATCCTGATGATTAATTGCACATGGATCTAACTGAGTCGCTTCATAGAAATTTTTATTGGCTCGCAACAGGCGATCATCCAGATCGACAATAAACAGAGTGTCATCAACGGCATTTAATGCGACTTCCCATTCAGCCGATGTCTTTTCGAGCACTACTTTTGCTTCACGATGTTCAAAGACTTCGATTAATAAAGCCACATGATCGGCAATAGCGGCAGCAAAGCTTTCCTCATCCAGATGCCAGATCCGATTGTCATTGGTATATTCATAAGAAATAACACCGATGACTTTGCCACAAATACGTAAAGGTGTATCGAGTCGAGAAAATATATTGAGGGGTTGCAGATAGCTCTCTGTAAACTCACTGAGACGTGGATCTTTGTGTGCATCCGTCGCAGAGATACAACGGTTTTCTTCCAGGGCCTGAAAGTAGACAGGGTAACTTTTTACCAGTAAGGCAAGATCCTGTGAATGTTTGTGTGAGCTGTATTCATACAGATCAACACAGGAGAGCTTGGAATGTGTTTCATCAAATAACCAGACACTGACTCTCTCGACTCCCAGGGTTCTGGCAACGGTTTCAGTGGTAAAGTGAAATAGCGCCCCCATATCATTTTCAGCAAAATGATCCTGGTTGGCTAAATGGTGTAGTGCGGTTTGCTGTTCCTTGAGGCGTTGTTCCAGCGAGCCTGGCTGGGCCATTTTACGCCGTTCAACAAAACTGGCCTTGAATTTTTCAGGCTGGGCAACACCGGTCATCCCCCGGTAACGACCATCATCGTCCAGGTTAACCAGAATCTTAAATTTATGTTTAACCGCACCCCCGCAGGTTAACAACCTGGCACTAAAGTCCACGAGTCCCTGTCGGAACCCTTCGGCTATTACCTGTTCGGCTTTTTTCCTGTCTTTATCGACAAGGAGCTCGATTATTTTTTTTCCCGCTAACTCGCCTGGAACTTTCCCTGTCGTACGTTCAAACTCAATATTCCATTGTAACAATCTGCCATCGAAATCCAGATTAAAATACAGACCAGCTTGATTGGGACTCATTGAGTTCGCAATACGCACTATTTGAGTCATGTTTTTCCCCAAGGAAAACAGTAGCTTCCCGGTGTTTTTTTATGTAGAGCATGAATTATAGGACAGAAGTTGCTCAGAAGAAAAGCAATTTGTAAAAAAAATGAGCAATCTTAGTTTTTAGCGCATCAACGCAAGACGAAACAAAGGGGCACCGCCCCGTCAAAAAGGGCGGCCTTTGGAAGATAGTGATTAAAAATCAAGCTATTAGGGAGTAGTGAGAAACAAAAAGTGAGTTAAACGTTAAAGCGAAAATGCATCACATCACCATCATGGACAATATAATCTTTCCCTTCCAGGCGTAGTTTTCCAGCTTCCTTAGCGCCTGACTCGCCCTTACACTGGACAAAATCATCGTAGCCTGTGACCTCAGCTCGAATAAAACCCTTCTCAAAATCCGTATGAATCACCCCCGCTGCCTGAGGGGCTGTGGCACCAATAGGGATAGTCCAGGCTCGGACTTCTTTCACGCCGGCGGTAAAATACGTTTGCAGACCAAGCAGCGAATAGCCTGCACGAATCACACGATTAAGGCCCGGCTCATCCAGCCCCATCTCGGCCAGAAACTCCGTACGCTCTTCGTCATCCAGTTCTACCATTTCAGATTCAATGGAAGCACATACCGGCACGACGGGTGCCCCTTCTGACTCAGCCATCCTGGCGACCGCATCCAGCAAAGGATTGTTCTCAAAGCCGTCTTCAGAAACATTGGCAATATACATGGTCGGTTTAATCGTCAGCAGGAACAGATCGCGGATCAGTATTTTCTGATCCTTATCTAGCTCCAACGTACGAACTGGATTACCTTCATCAAGATGAGCTTTAACTTTCTCCAGTACAGCCAGGCGAGTCCTGGCTTCTTTATCCCCGGACTTGGCCACCTTGGCCGTTTTAAGAACCGCTTTATCCACCGAGTCCATATCAGCCAGTGCTAACTCGGTATTAATGACCTCAATGTCACTCAGAGGGTCGACCTTACCCGCCACATGCACCACGTCATCATTTTCAAAACAACGTACGACCTGGGCGATGGCATCGGTTTCACGAATATTGGCCAGGAACTGGTTACCCAGCCCCTCCCCTTTGGATGCACCAGCAACAAGCCCTGCAATATCGACGAACTCCATACTGGTTGGAATAACCTTTTCCGGGGAAACAATATCAGCCAGGACATCCAGACGAGGATCGGGCATGGGTACTACACCCACGTTAGGCTCAATGGTACAGAATGGATAATTCTCCGCCTGAATCCCGGCCTTGGTCAGGGCGTTAAAAAGAGTTGATTTACCCACGTTGGGTAAACCGACAATGCCACATTTAAATCCCATATCTATTTAGTTCCGAGTAACGAGTGACAAGGGACGAGGTTTAAAATTTTAAAACAAACCCATCCAGTACCAACTCTTAAGTTAAAACAATCATTTCACTGCAATAAATAATCAACCACCAATGATATTTCCTGTCACTCGTGACTCGTCCCTTGTCACTTTAATTGTCACTTGTCACTGTGTAACTGATTCATTGCTTTTTGCAGGTTGCCTTCGACCACATCAGGTAAATATCGCACTGCATTCTCAATGGCACGTTCAATATCAATTTGATCATCAGTAGATACTTTTTTAAGGACGTGCCCGGTCACTTTTTTACTGTCGCCAGGATGACCAATCCCAAGGCGTAAACGCATAAAGACATTGCCGCCCATTTTACTGATAATGTCACGCAGACCATTATGGCCGCCATGGCCACCGCCCTGCTTCAGACGCGCCACGCCCGGTTCCAGATCCAGTTCATCATGAACTACCAGAATATGTTCCAGACCAACCTTGTAAAACTGCGCCAATGCCTGCACAGCCTGGCCGCTTCTATTCATGAAGGTATCTGGCTTGAGTAACCACACATCCTGACCAGCAAGATGGATTCTGGCGACCTCACCATGAAATTTCTTTTCTAATTTGAAAGGACTACGGAATTGCTCTGCAAGGGTATCGACAAACCAAAAACCGGCGTTATGCCGCGTATGCTCATATTCCGGTCCGGGGTTTCCCAGACCAACAATGATTTGTACACATGCAGACAACGCCGGTTACCTGATTTAAATAAGCAGGAATCAGACTTAGCTTTCTTCGCCGCCTTCTTCT
>JAPHRJ010000081.1 GCA_026196045.1 Gammaproteobacteria bacterium | reverse complement strand
TGATTCTTATCTGTTCACTTTCGCCATCAGGATTATATTGATCGGAAAACTGTACTGCACCAGTCTCATCAATCCATTTATGCACAGTGGTTATGTTTTTATTTTTTTCAGGTGCCGGTGCAGGTTTGTCTTCAGATTCCTTGGGTAAGATGATGACTTTTGAGGTTTGTGACGAACCAAATAAATTAGAAAAATCCGGTAACTTTAGATCAGAAAAGCTAAATAATGGCTGACCATTATTAATAGGCAGGAAGAAGGGGCCAAGGCCAAGTAGTAGCAGCGCGACCAGCATGAGTTTGATAAGCAGTTTCACAGTGTCATCCTGTTGTATAGCGGGTATTTAATACGATAACAGTTTTATCGGCCTGTTTCCTGTAGATTTTAGGTCTGTAACTGTGAAACGGAGGATGGCGTTATTTCTGGCAATGTGGACAAAAATAACTGGCGCGCTGGCCTAACGTAAGTTGTTTGATCTTGGTGCCGCAACTGGTGCAGGATTCATCTGCCCGGCCGTAGACATTTAACTGTTGTTTGAAATAGCCTGGCTTGCCATCACTCTGGGTAAAGTCCTTTAGTGTCGTTCCTCCTTGTTCAATCGCCGCTTCCAGTACAGTTTTTATACTTTCTGCCAATTTTGCGTAACGTGTCTGGGATATTCTGCCAGCAGCGTGTTTGGGATGAATACCCGCTAAAAACAAAGCTTCACTGGCATAGATATTACCCACTCCCGTGACGATTTTACTGTCCATGATGAAGGTCTTGATAACCTGCTTGCGTTGACGACTTCGATTAAACAGATATTCAGTATTAAATTGTTCCGACAGAGGTTCAGGACCCAGCGCTGATAATAATTTATGTGTCTCGGGAGATTTACGTGTCCACAGTACCGCGCCAAACCGGCGGGGATCATGCAAGCGTAAACACTGCCCATTTTTCATTTGCAGATCAAAATGATCATGTTTCTTAACCTCTTCATCGCAGGGCAGAATGCGCAGGCTACCGGACATCCCCAGATGTATGATCAAGGTGCCTTTGTCTGTACCGAGTAAAAGGTATTTACCGCGACGTTCAATGGATGTGATCGTCTGGTCTTTTATATCATTAGCCAGTTGACGAGAAATAGGCCAGCGTAAATTACGATTGCGAATAATAACCTGTTGCACAGACTGGTTTAGTAAGTGTGGCGAAATACCGCGACGGGTAGTTTCAACTTCGGGTAATTCAGGCATCGGTAGAAACAGACAGGTTAAGGTTCATTATTATCCATTGTCATATCGGCATCAGCGGGAGCATCGTCATCCAGTGGCTCAGGCAGCTTTAACAGAGCCTGCATTTTTTCTTCAGGGAACAGGTACTGCAGCCCCCGTTCTTTACTGGCAAGGATGAAGTGGTCTTCTTCTATATAACTGACAAATTCAAGTGGCTGTTTCTGATCCTGTATGAATAACTTTATAGTTTGTTTTTGTTTTGGACTCGAATTAATTGGTTTTAGTAGTAGTGCCTGGGCATGACGCCACTCATTTAGCAAATCAGTGATCGCATCGGCCGATATATTTTCCTGCACTGGTGATACCTGCCATTGGCCATTACTTAACATTAGCGTTAAGTCTGGCAGCTCCAACCTGGTTAATTGGGTATTGGCAGGTAAAAGGGTGTGGGACAGGTACTGAGTTGTCTCAGATAAGAGATGATAGTAAGTGGTATCGGCAATCAGGTGTAAGGTATCCTGAATTGCAATATAACGTAGTTGATCCAGTGGGGCTTTACTACCAAAGTCGAGGCGTAACTCATTATTAAAAATAATACTGGCGGCAGGTTTATCGAGTTTAAACTTGGCGCGGTCCGCTGAGGTTAGTCTATGTTGGCTACTACTTTGCGTCTGAGTTAATTGCAGGATAGATTGCACACGATAATCATTGGCAGGTAGTGCATAGGGCGTACGCATAGACCAGCTACCCTGTATCTTCTCCAGTGTAATATTGTCTTTATCAGCACGTATAATCTGGATGTGATGTATATCTTCAGATTTTAACTGAGTTAATAGTTGGGGTTCAGGTGTGGATTCTTTGCCCGGTTCAAAAATAACCAGGCTGGCAAGAACCGCAATAAATAACAGCAGGCCAATATTTAACAAGTTACGAGAGGACATAAATTTACCTGAAATGTATTATTCTTAACGTTTACGACGTTTAATCCAGATAGTGATGCCACTACCGAGTAGTATTACAGGAAAACCAATCAGGATTAACAAGCCAATGATTGACCAGGTTATTTCATCCAGTATCAATTCTGTATCTGGTGCAGTAGATGAAGGGATAGATATAAATTCATCATCATGACTTAACCAGTTGAGAATGTTGTAGCCCATGTCCTGGTTGCCCTGATTGCCTAAATAGGCATTAGACAGGAAGTCACCATCACCCATAACGATAATACGTTGTTCGGCGGTGTTTTTAGTTTCCGTATCACTAGCAGAAGATTTTTTAGTCAGTGTCAGGCCAATGGTTAATGGCCCTTCGGTATCTTCTCCCGGATTAAAATCAATCACGCCTTCTAAGGGAGCCGTTTCTGACCAGCTACGAGCAACGGTTTGCAGGAAGGGTGCGGCATCCCAGTCTGAATTTTCAGTGTATTCAATGCCCACGGCACGTGGATAAATGGTCATCAAACTGAAGTCTTTACTGATAGGATGTGTACGGTATTGTGTAATCAGAGCAAAAGAGGGATCAGCAATACCCAGCACCTGGGTGGTGGGGTCAACAATAATACCGCTGGTAAAGTTTATGCCTAATTTTATAGCAATAGATTCCAGCCCATATAGTTCACCAGGATCATGTAACCAGAGCAGGTTGCCACCATTATCAATATAAGTCTGGATTAACTCGATCTCGCCCTGTAGGTATTTGACCTGTGGGCCAGCAATAACCAGCACAGCGGTATCGGCAGGAATCTCTGGCGTATCATTGAGTGAGAGACTGCTGGCTTTAATGCCCTTGCTGGACAGGTGGTGCATAAACTGGCCGTAATCATGATTGGCCTGTCCATCAGGTTTGCGTTCACCATGTCCGCTAATAAAAACAATTTTTTGTTCACTGCTACGCATTAAACGTTGCAGGGTGTTGGTCAGCACTTCTTCATTCAGGTTTTTCACATGTTCACTGCGGCTCTGATACTCGACAATCAGTTCGCCATCAATAGTAATACCCTGTGAGCGGGTTAGTTCTGGTTCGGTTTCCGGATTAATAAAATGTAATTCAATATCATCTTTATGACGCTGATAACGATTGACAATATCTTTGATTTTTTTACGTACCGGGAGCAAATCACTCTCACTGGCAAAGGCCGTGATCTTGATCTGACCAGGTATGCGTTCGAGTAATTTACTACTGGCTTTAGACAGCGTGTTACGTTGGGTTGCTGTCCAGTCGGCCTGATAATTATAGGTCTTGGATAACCAGGCCAGTAAGCCGATGACACACAGGAACAGCACTAAAAAGATTATATTCTGGATGCGTAATTGCAGCAGGGTTTTGCGATTAATTTCCATTGTTTGATTCCTTAATATTACTGTTAGTGTTGCAGGCGATCCGCATCAAGACGGCGGATGCTTAGAACAATGAAAACAGTAATAAACAGCAGGTAATAAATAATGTCACTGCTATTAAAGACACCTTTACCCAACGATTCAAAATGACGCAACATGGATAGATAACTTAATAGTCCACTGGCACTTTCATGACCTACCTTGTCTCCTGCCCAGTCAACAATCCATAACAGTAACAGAGCACCAAACGTACTTACGGCAGCAACGGTTGGTTGCAGGGTCAGGGTGGACATGTATAAACCTAATGCGGTGAACCCAGCTAATAAAAGAACCAGTCCCAGGATCATCGCTGACAATAAACCCAGATCAATAGAGCCAGCCGTTAACAGGGCAACGGGCATGATGCTGATCAGTGCGGTCATTAATAAAAGGAAGCCCATGATGCCAAGGAATTTACCGATGATAATTTCACTCATGGAGACCGGGGCAGACAGTAACAGGGCCAGACTTTTGTTTCGACGCTCTTCACTAATTAGACGCATGGTCAATAGTGGAATGACCATCATCATAATAAATGCGGCACTGCCATACAGTGGGGCAATGATCAGTTCTGTCGCACCGGGAGCATTGTCGATCATTTTTAACTGCGGTTGCAGAATAATAAATTCATTCAACTGTGATAAAAACAGATAGGCAAGAATAAACTGCACAATAGCCAGAATTGACCAGGCGAGTGGTGAAAGAAACAGGCTTCGCAGTTCACGTTGAGCAAGAGTCAGGATCATCATGCCGTATGTTCTCCTGTTGTTTGGTGGTATTCGGTAGACGTAATATCCACAAAAATTTGTTCCAGGGTCTGGGTTTCTGGTGTGAGCTCCATTAACCCCCACTGATTGTTGATGGCGGCTTCCGCTAAGGTTTGTGCAGGAGACTGCCCTTCCGCATGTTTTATGCGCAGACGTGACTCACCCAGAGGCTCTACTGATTCAACACCATGAATTGCAAGCAGGCGATCGGTAGCGGGTGGATTTTCCAGTCCCAGGATCAAACTACGTGCAGTCATGCGTTGGTTGAGGTTATCAATATTGTCACTAAACACCAGTTGACCCCGATTGATAATCTGTACCCGATCACAGGTCATCTGGACTTCCGGTAAAATATGGGTGGAGAGAATCACACCATGCTCCTGTCCGAGTTCGCGGATTAAATTACGGATTTCACGGATCTGGATCGGATCGAGCCCAACAGTAGGTTCATCCAGCACAACAATATCCGGGCTATGAATGATGGCCTGTGCGATACCAACACGTTGTTGATATCCCTTGGAAAGATTATTAATCAGCCGTGAACCTACGGCCTCCAGTCCACAACGCGCTTTGGCCTGTTTTAATGCTCCGGTCTGTTTATCGCGGGGGATTCGGTTTAGCCGCGCACAAAATTGCAGGAATTCATCAACCGTCAACTCACGATAAAGCGGAGGCTGTTCCGGTAAATAACCAATACGGGCTTTGGCCTCTTTGGGTTGATCAAGTAAGTCCAGCCCGCAGATTTTAATCTGTCCACTACTGGGAGCCAGGTTACCGGTAATGATTTGCATGGTGGTAGACTTACCTGCACCATTCGGTCCAAGAAATCCCAGTACTTCACCGCGTTTAAGATCAAAGCTGACGTTATTGACGGCTTGCAGGGGGCCGTAGTGGCGATACAGGTGCTCGACGCTGATCAGATGTTCAGAAGTCATCATAGTTATTAATTTTCGTTAATTGATGTTTTACAGACTGGATTCAGTTATCTACAACTTTTATTCTCATGTAATCGTTATAATGCACGTTAATGTAGCTGTTGTCCTGAAATTATATTCATCAAGACCCTATTGGCAAGTATGAGTTCAACAATAATGAGTATTCGTATCTAATGAGTATTATCCTGGGTGTTGATACCGGTGGAACGTTCACTGACTTCGTATTGTGTCGCAATGGGCAATTGCAAACACACAAGGTACTCTCTACGCCTCATGCTCCTGAAGTCGCGATCCTGCAGGGCATTCGTGAGCTGGGTCTTGATGAACCTGGTCTTGATGAGCTTGACCAAGCTCATCAAGACCAGACTGCAGACTTTTATATTGTGCATGGTTCTACCGTGGCGACCAATGCAGTACTGGAAGGCAAAGGCGTTAAGACAGTCTTTATTACCAATCATGGTTTTGCGGACATGCTGACCATTGCCCGTCAAACTCGTGATGAACTTTATGCATTGCAACCTGTTCCAAAAACACCACCTTTAACCCGTGAATGCTGTTTAGAGGCAGGAGGTCGTTTGGGCGCGAGAGGTGAAGTGGTCGAAGATCTGAGTTCGTCCCAGCTTGAACAGTTACAGCAAAAGCTAAAAATACTTCAGCCACAGGCCGTGGCTATCAACCTGTTATTTTCCTATCTTGATGATCGCTTTGAAAAAGCCATCGAAGCGGTGATACCGGAAGAAATGTTCGTTTCTCGCTCCTCGTTTATTTTGCCTGAATTTAAGGAATACGAACGCGGCATGACCACCTGGCTTAATGCCTATGTTGGTCCACTGGTCGAAGGTTATCTGCAACGTTTACAGCAGGGTGCACAACAGGCGCAGCTTTCGGTCATGCAAAGTTCAGGCGGCACCATTGCCGCAGAACAGGCCGGTGAACAGGCCGTACATATGCTGTTGTCTGGCCCTGCCGGTGGTCTGGCCGGGGCTCGTTATATGGGCATGCTGGCAAACCGACAACGTTTACTGACCTTTGATATGGGGGGAACCTCTACCGATGTGGCGATGATCGACGGTGAGCTGCAACTCACGAATGAAGGTGAAATTGGAGGCTATCCCGTCGCGGTACCCATGGTCGATATGCATACTATTGGTGCTGGTGGCGGATCGATTGCGAGCCTGGATGCCGGCGGTATGTTACAGGTGGGTCCCGAATCAGCCGGAGCCACACCGGGTCCGGCCTGCTATGGTCAGGGCGGGACAAAACCAACCGTGACTGATGCCAATTTGATCCTGGGTCGTTTACGTGCCGAGGCCTTTTTAGGTGGGGGCATGAAACTGGATGAGGAAGCGGCACGCCAGGCACTGGCCAGCCTCGCCGAGCCCATGCACATGTCAGTGGAAGAAATCGCGGCCGGGATTATTCGTATTGCTGATGAGCATATGGCCCATGCTCTGCGAGTGATGTCGGTCCAGCGTGGCATTGATCCACGAGACTTAACCCTGGTGTCCTTTGGTGGTGCCGGGGGACTGCATGTTTGTTCTCTTGCTGAATCCATGGGTATGAATAAGGCGCTGGTGCCAATACATGCAGGCGTACTTTCTGCTTTAGGGATGCTGGTGGCACCACGGGAAAGGCAGTTATCTCGCAGCCGAATTGGGCCACTGGCTCGGCTGACAGCAACCGAACTGGAAATGGAATTAAGTCCATTGATCCAACAGGGCCAGAAGGCACTTTTGGATGAAGGGGTGAAAAATGCTGATGTTGAAATTCAGCGGAGCCTGGACCTGCGTTATCAGGGGCAGTCGTATTATCTAAACATTGCACTACAGGATGATTCGGTTGGGGGAATTGCTGTAGCAGAAGCTGATTTTCATTATCAACATCAGCAGCGTTATGGCCATCAGCTGGATCTGCCGGTTGAACTGGTTAATATTCGAGTGGCTTTGAAAAGCTCTGCGGGAACTTTGCCTGTGAACTCGGATGAGGCACATACAACCAAACAACCGGCGGAACCCGTTGAATGGGTTGAGCTGGTTGGAATAGACGGCATGGCACCGGTATATGAGCGAGACAAACTGGTGACGGGGCAGAAACTGGCTGGGCCAGTACTTATTACAGAGACCGTTTCAACCACCTATATTGCGCCCGGCTGGTCCTGTACCCGAGAAGAAACTGGTAACCTGATATTAAGGCGATAGCTCAAAGCTAAATACACGTTCCTAATCCCCGTTTACTTTAAAGTGCAAGTGATTAAATTACCGTTCGTCCTGAGCCCGTCGAAGGATAAATACAGGTTAATTAATATATTTCGGACTTCACGCTCATGGTTCGACAGGCTCACCACGAGCGTGAAGTTTGAAGGTGGTCAGTAATTAGGAACAGTTATTTAGCCGGGAAACCAGATTTAAAAATCAGGCAATAAAAAACCCGCTATGAAGCGGGTTTTTTATGGAATGAGTCGGAAATTAATCGAATAAATAAAATTATTTGATTTTAGCTTCCTTATAGATCACATGTTTACGTACAACAGGATCGTACTTTTTCACTTCCATTTTTTCAGGCATGGTACGTTTGTTTTTGGTCGTAGTGTAGTAATGACCAGTACCTTCAGATGAAACCAGTTTAATTTTATCACGCATGATTTAACCCCTTATACCTTTTCGCCACGGCCACGCATTTCAGCCAGAACGGATTCAATACCTTTCTTGTCGATAATACGCATACCTTTAGAACTGACGCGCAGGCGAACCCAGCGTTGTTCTGATTCCACCCAGAAACGGTGGTGGTGCAGGTTTGGCAAAAACCGGCGACGGGTTTTGTTGTGGGCGTGGGAAACATTGTTTCCACTCATTGGGCGCTTGCCAGTAACTTGACAGACTCTCGCCATGACTCATTCTCCAAAATAACAGTAAATTTCGCTCACATGAGCGTCAAAGACCGCGGATTTTACGCAGATCAGAACAAGGATTCAAGGAAAATTAGGACCAGGACTCGAGGAACAGGGGACAAAGGCCCAAATTTCATCAGTATGGGCTAATCCTGGGCGGCGGAGAGCAGAATAATGTCTAAAACACCTTCATCTCTCACCCCCTGTCACTCGGGACTGATGAATTAGATCCAGCCTCGTTCGGAAAAGGCCACCGTTTCGCCATCTCCAATTACGATATGGTCCAGTACCCGGATTTCGACCAGCTCCAGTGCCTCCTTGAGTCGGCGGGTGAGCTGGCGATCAGCTTCGCTGGGTTCGGCCACACCGGAAGGATGATTGTGAGCCAGAATCAGCGCCGCCGCATTATGTTCCAGTGCCTGTTTGACGACTTCACGAGGATGCACGCTGGCCCCATTGATTGTGCCACGAAACAATTCAGCAAAATGGATCACTCGGTGGCGGTTATCAAGAAACAGGCAGGCAAAGACTTCGTAGGGATAATCCCGTAGACAGGCCTGTAGATATCGGCGGCTACTATCAGGATCGGTCAGTGCATCACCCCGCTGTAATGACTCATGTAAATGCCGTTTGCCCATTTCCAGTACCGCCTGGAGCTGGGCAAATTTTGCAGGGCCAAGACCGGGCTGAGCTGAAAACTGTTGCAGATTAGCGGTGAGTAAACTACGCAATCCACCAAATCGGCTAAGTAAATCCCGAGCTAGATCCACTGCAGTTTTTCCAGGAATGCCGGTGCGTAGAAAAATAGCCAGTAATTCGGCATCAGATAAAGTGGATGGACCCGCGTGAAGGAGTTTCTCACGTGGGCGTTCGGATTCCGGCCAGTCAGTAATAGGCATCACGACCTCCCTGTCGTTGATTGAATTCATTAGACTCTACTATATAAATAGCTGGAAAATATATCCACTAAATCGATTCGATAATAGACTGGTGAAGGGAAGTCATCATTGTTAAGGATGCGAAGTCAGGAAGAGCAGTGTGCATGAAAAATAAATAGCATTTATTTACTGCGTTTACTCATTAGTTCCAATGCAATATTGGCATGCTCGCAAAAATGGGAAAATGACTGGAAATCCTGATCCGATAGTTTTCGTCCTGTAAACTTACAATCAGAATAAATTATTCCCTTTACACGGTTTCCAATAAGTAAGGGGCTTGCAAAAAATGTCAGTGTGCCCAGACATTTTTTTATATCCGTCGTCAGGTAAGGTTCAAATTGATCCTGGTTAGTATCATTTATCCAGAAAGCTTTTTTTTGTTTAATAATGTAGGAAAATATATTTTTTTCGTCTGGATTTAATGTGAAATTAAAACAGGTTTTTACACTTTGTTCGTCCTTGCCATAAACATACTTGGCGGTTAACCGGGTTTCATTGTTTGAAAGAAAAGCCAGCACCGTTCGCTCCATGGCCAGAGAACGGTAAATTCCTTCCAGCACGGTACCTAATATAATATTCAGGTCACATTTTTCCGTGAGCATTACGGTTAACTCGCGCAGAATACTCAGCTGTAATGACAGGTCGGGTTGATAGGCCTGGTCAATGATTTCGGTTTCATCAATATTAAGATCAACATGCTGCGGAAGGTTAATAAGCTTGCTGGCATTAATAGCGCCATACTCAATCGCTGTTTGTGCAGCCAGTTCAGAACTTTTCTGAACCATTTCAAGTGTGTCATCCATACTTAAAGAAGTATGTTGTGAAATATCTTTTATGGCCTGCCTGGCTTCAAGACTGCCCCAGCCCTGCTCGACAGTAGTGACAAGTTGATAGGCTTTATCAATATCATTAATGCTATCGCATTGTAATTCTGGATCAAGCAGTGATTCGGCAAGCACTTTACTTAAGTGCCATTCTTTATTTAAAAGAATAGTTAGCTGAGTTAGAGTAAACCCAAGAATTTTAACTTCAGCCTTTTCTTCAGTGTCACTGACACTGTATTCAGCATCTAATAGACGTTCTTTCTCCTGCGGAAAACACCAGAATGCCAGGTGTCCCAGGCGATATAAAAGGGCTGCAATAAAGACTTCCTCTACTTCAGCAATTCCTCGTGCAGAAGCAATGGCTTTAGCCTGCACAGCCGCATGGAGTGAACGTGCCATTTCTTCGATAACATGTTCATGCTGGATACCTTTAAACATGATATCGATCATGGCAATGGTTAAAGCGATGTTACGTACAACATCAAAGCCCAGCATGAGAATAGCAAGGCTAACGGTATTTATTCGCTCGCCACCAGGGTTGTAATAAACACTGTTTGCCAGGCGCAGGACTCGTGTGGTCATGGCGCTGTCCTGTAGTATCAGGTGCGCCAGTTCAGCAATCGGGGTTTCAATCTTTCCTGATACTGCGGCTATATTCCGGGCAGTGTGAGCAAATACTGGCATCTCATCTTCGCCGAGGATACGTACCCATTCCTGTAAGGGAATTTTTTTATTTTTGAATTCTGTCATCGTACAACTTATTAAGGTAACTACAGTGTCTTATTAGTTATAGTCGTAAATATAGAAAAAAGAATCTAAATAGCTGAAATAACGGTTAAAGCACTATTGAAATAGTTGATATGTACTTCAACTATTCTTTGTTAAGCGAATCTTTTTAAGGTTCACTGAATTCCATACTTTCGCTGGAGCGCATATCCTGTACCTGTTCACGGATAGCTTCAAAACTTAATTGTTCTCGTGAACGAGCCGCTGGCGTGAGGAACGATTCAAGTTTGGTAATAAGCCTAACCGGGTTTTGTTCCTGACGAATAGCAATAACACCATCAGTGATCAACTTTTGCATCATGATCTCCTGCTGGGTTTTGGTTTTAATATTTTCAGCTATAGGAGTAAGGAAAAAGTTGGAGAGAACAATCCCATAAAGTGTGGAGGTTAAAGCAATTGGAATAGTTTTAAGAATAACATCGGGATCGCCAATACCTGCCAGCATGGCGATCAAACCAATCACACTACCGGCTACACCAAAGGCCGGTGCTAGTCGTGCAGCATGATGAAAAAGACGTTCATGCTGTAATCGACGTTGTTTGAAGTAATACATCTCGGTATAGAGAATGTCACGCAATTCATCGACGTTATAACCATCTACCATCATGGCCAGGGCGCGTTTAAGAAAAGTGATCGTGGTTTCATCTTCCATATCTTCAAGTGCGAGTACCCCTTTCTGGCGTGAATGAACCGATAAAAAGATCAGGGCGTCGACTATTTCTTTTGCTGTGGCTGGATTAACCGTATAACTATTGCGCGCCACTCTTACTGAAGCTCCGATACTGGCGGCGGGATAACTGAGGAAAATAGCCCCAAGGGTGCCGGAGAGGACGATGACCATACCCAGCCCATTTATAAATAGTGAACTGTTTTCTGTATACATAAAACTACTGATAAAAATACAGGCGAACAGGATAACGGCAATCCAGTTGGTGCGCGTCATGGTGTATTTTCCTTCTGATCTTGATTCGACAGGGAATCACTAATTTCTCGGGTAATGATGATTTCAACACGACGATTAAGAGCGCGCTTTTGTTCATCGGCATTAGGTATAGCGGGTTGATATTTGGAACGCCCCATAATAGTAAAACGTGTTGGGTCAATGTTACCTTTCTGTATCAGATAGCGGGCAACACGACTGGCGCGTACCGCAGAGAGTTCCCAGTTACTTGGGAATAATTCGGTATTAATTGGATGGTCATCAGTGTGGCCTATCACCTGAATTTGATAAGGCGTCTGGCGAATAATGGTGGTCAGTTTATCAAGAAATTGTTGTACGGCTGGACGCAGGTCCGCTTTGCCTAATTCAAAAAACATGGGACCCTGTACGCTGACTTTGACCGACTGGTCATCCATCAATACGATTTCAACATTCTCCAGGTTAGTATCGCGTACGGCCTGCTGGCTGCGTTCGAATACATTGATTTGCATGAGGGGTTCAAAGCTGGGCTGGCGTGATAGAACCGGTTCAGGCGCAGGTTTTTGTTCTGCCGCGGCCATTTCACTCTGCTGGCTCGCCGCTTCTCGTTCCTGCATGGCCTGGACGGCGAACAATGCGGCAAATAACACAAACATGACCATCATCAGATCGGCCCAGGGTACTGACCAATGGTTTTCGCTGTCCGTGACAGCATCTTCCCATAGACCGTTGTCCTCCAGCAGTGGACCTACGGTAACCTGAGAATAAGTTGCTCTGGCTTTTGATGTTTTGTCAGCCGCCGGAGGATTTTTTTCTGTTGTATGCATCTTGGGGTCGTTTTTCATTGGTATGCCCTGTAGCGCTATTAGCGTCTGACATTGAGCATTCTTTAGGAAGGGCCTGGCATGGAAATACCTGGCAGAACAGGATTTTTCCTGATATCGGGACTCTTTTACCTAGTTCCCTTTCCTGCACCTTGATAAACTCCAGTCTATGTTGCAGCTATTTAATAAGAGAGTCCTGCTTGGGGTCACCGGCAGTATCGCGGCTTATAAGGCCGCTGAGCTGGTGCGCCGTTTGCGGGATGCCGGAGCTGATGTGCGAGTCATCATGACTCGCTCGGCGACCGAATTTGTGACTCCGATGACCTTTCAGGCTCTGTCCGGCCATCCGGTTCACCAGCATTTGCTGGATGAGACAGCAGAAGCCGGAATGGGTCATATCGAGCTGGCCCGCTGGGCCGATGTGATTTTGATCGCTCCAGCCAGCGCCGATTTTATGGCCAGACTGGTTCAGGGTCGTGCCGATGATCTGTTAGCCGCCGTGTGTCTGGCCGCCAGTCAAATTCCACTGGTGGTGGCACCGGCCATGAATACCCACATGTGGTCACAGCCCGCGACCCAGGAAAACAGTCGTATCCTGGGGCAACGAGGAGTCCTGATTCTGGGGCCCGGTGAGGGCGAGCAGGCCTGTGGCGATATTGGGGCTGGGCGTATGTTGCAGCCTGAGGACATTATAAATGGTGTCGGCCAGCTATTTACTCCCGGTAGCCTTGCAGGTAAAACGGTATTACTGACGGCTGGGCCTACTCGTGAAGCGATTGATCCAGTTCGTTTCCTGAGTAACCACAGTTCCGGCAAGATGGGGTTTAGTCTGGCTGAAGCGGCACAGGAAGCGGGTGCCAAAGTTATTCTGATTGCGGGTCCGGTGGCATTATCCACACCTCAGGGTGTTGAG
>JAPHRJ010000043.1 GCA_026196045.1 Gammaproteobacteria bacterium | reverse complement strand
ACGCAGACGTTCAGGAACAAGTTCCATCGTGATGCCGTCTTTGGTGAAATTAAATGAATTCTTTTCAAAGAACAGATCTAACATCTGCTCAGAGGTATAACCCAGTGATCTTAATAAAACAGTAACTGGCAATTTGCGGCGACGATCAATACGCGTAAACAGACAGTCTTTTGGATCAAATTCAAAGTCTAACCATGAACCACGATAAGGAATAACACGCGCATTAAATAGCAGCTTACCGGAGGAATGGGTTTTACCTTTATCATGATCAAAGAATACACCAGGAGAGCGATGTAACTGAGAAACGATAACTCGCTCAGTACCATTAATAACAAAGGTACCATTATCGGTCATCAATGGGATTTCACCCATATAGACTTCCTGCTCACGAATATCTTTTACCGTTGGGTTCTTGGCTTCTTTGTCATAAATCAGCAGACGAACCTTAACGCGCAACGGGGCCGAGTAAGTAACACCGCGCATTTGACATTCTTTAACGTCAAAGACTGGCGTACCCAGGCGATAATCGACATATTCAAGTGCTGCATTTCCAGAATAACTGACAATGGGAAAAACTGACTTAAAGGCGGCATGTAAGCCTCTTTCGTCTCGCTGAGCTTCAGCGACACCTTGCTGTAAAAATTCACGATAAGAATTGATCTGAGTCGCCAATAAATATGGGATATCAAGAATGCTGGGACGACGTCCCCAATTTTTACGAATCCGTTTCTTTTCTGTTAATGAGTAACCCATTGGACACCTTGCACGTAGCAGTTAGCCTGACAAATTATTCTCTTTCCTGTTGGCACTAAAACAACAGGAAAAACACAACAGGCCAATAACCCTTTATCAGGTTATTAGCCTATTGTGTATGCGCTTGCCGTTATAGTCTTCAAACAGGAAAGCACATTGGCCAATTCGCCAATATGCAGAACCTGTTTGCTGAAATAACGAATCAAATCGAAGAATTACTTCAGTTCGACAGTGGCACCAGCTTCTTCAAGCTGTTTCTTAGTGTCTTCTGCGTCAGCCTTAGAAGCACCTTCTTTAATAGTAGAAGGAACACCTTCAACCATGTCTTTTGCTTCTTTCAGACCTAAACCGGTAATACCACGAACAGCTTTAATTACGCCGATCTTGTTATCACCAAAGCTTGACATAACAACGTCAAACTCGTCTTTTTCTTCAGCAGCAGCTTCAGCAGCAGCAGCTGGAGCAGCAGCAACAGCAGCCGCAGCAGAAACGCCGAATTTTTCTTCCATTGCTTCGATCAGATCAACAACTTCCATTACGGTCATGTTGGAAATCGATTCCAAAATTTCATCTTTAGATACAGCCATTTGTTTTCTCCTAAATCACTAAAACGGTAGCAGGCTTAAATTCAAGCCTATTTTGAGTCGCGGACAGCCGCAACAGTACGAACCAATTTGCCTGGAACTTCGTTAAGCGTACGAGCAAGTTTGGTAATTGGTGCCTGCATAACCGACATAAGCATGCTAATAGCTTGCTCTTTGGTTGGCAGACTAGCCATACGGTCAAGTTCTGAAGCAGGTAATAACTTACCACTAACAGAAAGTACCTTAATAACCAGTTTGTCATTTGCTTTTGCAAAGTCCTTCAATACTCTTGCTGCAGAACCGGGATCTTCCTGCGAAAATGCCAGAACCATTGGGCCAACAAGTGCATCTTTCATGCAATCAAAGTCCGTCCCATCGATCGCGCGTCGAGCCAGTGTGTTTTTAACCACACGTAGATAAACACCACCGCTCCGTGCCTTGGCACGTAGTTCGGTCATATTTTCTGAGCTCAACCCGTTGTATTCTGCTGCAACAGCAGAATGAGCGGTCGCCGCGACTTCAGCAACGTCAGCTACAATAGCTTTCTTTTCTTCAAAACTGAGAGCCACGCGAGCTTACCTCCGTATAAACAAATTCCGAATCACTATTGATCCGAATCTTGTTGTTGGACGAACATGGAATTATCAAAATGAATAACTCCACTCTAGTTTAGTGAGCGTTACCAGCGTTTTAATTCTGTTCGGCACACCATCTGCGTAGGCCATGCGTTTAATCCTGTTCAGAACCACTAAGTTTTACTTAGTTATTCCTATTAAGGCACCTACGGTCTTTGATGGACGTTGTTAAAAAAACTACAACAACGGCCACAAAGTCTCTTTTCAAGTGACGAGTGACAAGGTACACAAGTAACAAGGCTTTATATATTTAGCCTCGTAACTCGTCCCTCGTCACTTGCCACTAAATTGTTAACGATGCCTGATCGATAGCAATACCCGGTCCCATGGTGGTGGAAACCGCGATTTTTTTCATGTACTGACCTTTAGCTGAAGCAGGCTTGGCTTTTTTCAAATCCACCAGTAAAAATTCAAGGTTTTCCTTCAATGTCTTTGCATCAAAATCAACATTGCCAATTGCACAATGAATAATGCCGGCTTTATCAGTACGGTAACGTACCTGTCCTGACTTGGCGTTTTTCACGGCAGTTTCTACATCTGGAGTTACCGTGCCAACCTTCGGGTTAGGCATTAAGCCACGAGGACCAAGGATCTGACCTAACTGACCAACAACACGCATGGCATCTGGTGTTGCAATCACAACATCAAAGTCCATGTTGCCTTTTTTAACTTCATCAGCCAGATCTTCAAAGCCAATGATATCTGCACCCGCTGCTTTAGCTTTGTCAGCATTTTCGCCCTGAGCAAAAACAGCAACACGTACAGTTTTACCAGTACCATGAGGTAATACCGTTGAACCACGAACAACCTGATCAGATTTACGAGGATCGACTCCCAGGTTAATCGCCACATCTACAGACTCGGTAAACTTGGCTTTGGGTAAGTCCTTTAATAATGTAAAGGCTTCTCCAGCTTCATAGAACTTGCCTGCCTCAACCTTTTCATTAAAAATTTTTGCTTTTTTACTTAACTTGGCCATTTACACACCCTCCGTTTCAATACCCATACTACGGGCACTGCCGGCGATAGTACGTACAGCGGCATCCATATCGGCAGCCGTCAAATCCGGCTCTTTAGTTTTCGCAATTTCTTCTAACTGCGCACGGTTTACCTTGCCGACTTTGTCGCGGTTCGGTACACCAGAACCCTTGGCAATACCGGCCGCTTTTTTCAGCAATACGGAAGCGGGTGGAGTTTTGGTTACAAAAGTAAAACTACGATCGGCGTAAACTGTAATTACAACCGGGATCGGCATGCCTTTTTCCATATTCTGGGTTTGGGCATTAAACGCTTTACAGAATTCCATAATATTTACACCGTGCTGACCCAGTGCAGGACCAACAGGAGGTGAAGGGTTGGCATCTTGTGCCGGTACTTGCAGCTTAATATAAGCTTCGATTTTCTTCGCCATTTTTTACTCCTAGTGGGTGCAAACGCCTTTCGGCTCCCCTTTTTCAGTTACAAGTGTCGAGTAACGAGTGACAAGTTTTAAAAAAGCTGTGCAACTTTAAGTTACACATCAATTCCCTCGAAACTTGTCCCTGGTCACTCGTTACTGTCAGGTTGAAAAAGGTATTAACCTTTTTCAACCTGACTGAATTCAAGATCTACTGGTGTTGAACGACCAAAAATAGAGACT
Source organism: Gammaproteobacteria bacterium (assembly GCA_026196045.1). GTDB lineage: Bacteria > Pseudomonadota > Gammaproteobacteria > UBA6429 > Thiohalophilaceae > JAPHRJ01. Next base: position 1,123 of record JAPHRJ010000043.1, on the reverse strand, counting down.
TCAACACGCAAACGACTTTTATCGTAATCCACTTCTTCCACAACACCATTAAAGTCATTGAAGGGACCATCATTAATTCGAACAACTTCACCGGGCTCAAACAGGACTTTTGGACGAGGACGTTCGACCCCTTCCTGTATCCGATTTAAAATAGATTCAGCCTCTTTATCTGAGATTGGTGCAGGCTTATCACTGGTTCCACCAATGAAACCCATTACACGCGGTGTATCTTTCACCAGATGCCATGACTCATCAGCCATTTCCATTTGTACCAGCACATATCCGGGGAAGAATTTACGGTCACTCTTGCGCTTTTGCCCATCACGCATTTCAATCACTTCTTCAGTAGGCACAAGGATCTCGCCAAACTTGTCTTCCTGGGCCTGCAGTTTTATCCGCTCTTCCAGAGATCGCTTTACGTGCTGTTCAAAGCCTGAATACGCATGAACCACATACCAACGCAATGCCATATGCCCCTAGCCTCCCTGACCGGTAATCATTTTTACCGCCCAAAGTAAAAAGGTATCAAATAACCACAACACTAAACCCACCACAATCACCATTGCCATCACCATTAAGGTTGTTTGCATGGTCTCTTTCCGTGAAGGCCAAACCGCCTTACGTACTTCAACTATGGCACTACGACCATAATTCCAGGTTTCCATACCTGCCTGGGTTTTAAGTGCTACAAAAGCAGACACGCCTAATACAGCCAACAATGCCAACACGCGGTATAGCAATGCCTGCTCGGAGTAATAATAGAACCCGGCAATGCCTGCAATAATCAGCAGGGTAGCTACGAGTAATTTAATTTTGTCTGCCATTTTAAAATCCGTATTCAGGACAGAAACTACTCTGTCCACATACTTTAAATTTGGCAGGCCAGGAGGGAATCGAACCCCCAACCTGCGGTTTTGGAGACCGCTGCTCTACCAATTGAGCCACTGGCCTAACTATAAAAAACACTATCTAAAACAAAGGGACAGAATCAGATTCTGTCCCCAGTTTTTTTTACTACACTTTTACTTATTCGATGATTTTTGCAACAACACCGGCACCCACTGTACGTCCGCCTTCACGGATCGCAAAGCGTAAGCCTTCTTCCATCGCAATCGGGGCAATT
>JAPHRJ010000037.1 GCA_026196045.1 Gammaproteobacteria bacterium | reverse complement strand
GGGTGCCGTCATTCAGGTACGTCATTGCGATACCGATGAAGTTCTTTCCTGGCTGAAAGATGCCGGCCTGGCTCATCATAGCCATGTCATTGGGTCATTGAGTAGTGATGATCGTATTGCCTTCACCCATGATCAGAAAGAAGTACTTTCTTCTGATCGTGTTGACTGGCAACGTATCTGGCAACATACCACATACCAGATGCAGGCCATTCGTGATAATCAGGATTGTGCGCAACAGGAATATGATGCGTTACTGGATAAAACTGATTCAGGCATGAAGGTCGAGTTAAGTTTTGATCCAGAAGAAAATGTTGCAGCACCATTTATCAATTCCCATGTGCGACCCATGATGGCGATTCTGCGCGAGCAGGGGGTCAATGGGCAGGTCGAAATGGCGGCCGCATTTGATCGCGCGGGCTTTGACTGTATTGATGTACACATGAGTGATGTCATCAGTGGTCGAGTATCACTTGCTGAATTCAAAGGACTGGTTGCCTGCGGTGGTTTTTCCTACGGTGATGTACTGGGTGCCGGCGGTGGCTGGGCTAACTCTATTTTATTTAACTCACGTGCACGTGATGAGTTTGAGCAATTCTTTAAGCGTACAGATGCATTTGGTCTGGGTGTCTGCAATGGTTGCCAGATGTTATCGCAGTTGAAAGATTTGATTCCTGGTGCCGATCATTGGCCGCGCTTCATGCGCAATATGTCTGAACAGTTTGAAGCTCGTTATAGTCTGGTTGAAGTAATGGATTCACCTTCAATTTTATTACAGGGCATGGCTGGTTCACGTATGCCAATTGCAGTGGCGCATGGTGAAGGCCGTGTGGAATACCGTGAAGGACAACAGGCCAATAACGAATTACTCAGTCTGCGTTATATCGATCATCACGGTCAGGCTACAGAACGTTATCCCTTTAATCCGAATGGTTCGGCAGAGGGTATCACCGGCTTATGTAATGAAGATGGTCGCTTTACCATTATGATGCCGCATCCCGAACGTGTTTTCAGAACCGTACAGCACTCCTGGTATCCTGAAAACAGCAGTGAAGATGGTCCCTGGATGCGTCTGTTCCGTAATGCACGTAAATGGGTTGAATAAGAGAAGCGATAGCCATAAAGTTCACAACGTTTTTATTGTTAATAGATGTTGTTATCGTGTAAATGGATTTTTGTGTGAAATAAAATATGACCTGTGCGCTATCCATTACTAATCTCTCCAAAACCTACAAAAATGGGGTCGAGGCCCTTAAGGGCGTGGATCTCTATGTAGAGCAGGGTGACTTCTTTGCCTTGCTTGGGCCAAACGGTGCCGGAAAATCCACAACCATTGGCATTGTTTCATCTCTGGTGAATATCGGTGGTGGTACGGTAGAAGTATTCGGCCATGATATTGTCACAGAAAAAGACGCGGCGAAAAGTTGTATTGGTCTGGTACCTCAGGAGTTTAACTTTAATCAGTTCGAACTGGTTGGTGAGATCGTCATTAATCAGGCAGGCTATTATGGTATCCCCTATAAGCTTGCGGCCGAACGCGCTGAACGTTACCTGAAAAAACTTGGCCTGTGGGATAAACGTAAAAGCCAGGCCAGGGATCTTTCCGGTGGAATGAAACGTCGACTATTGATTGCTCGTGCTCTGGTACATGAACCTAAACTGCTTATCCTCGATGAACCCACTGCCGGTGTCGACATTGAAATTCGCCGGCAAATGTGGGACTTCATGCGTGAAGTTAATGAGCAGGGCACAACGATCATCCTGACAACTCATTATCTGGAAGAAGCTGAACAGCTTTGCCGTAATATCGCGATTATCAATGATGGTTGTACGATTGAAAGTACGGCGATGAAGACCCTGTTAGCTTCATTACATGAAGAGACGTTTATTCTGGATTTGCATCAACCACTATTACATGTTCCAGATATTGCGGGTTATCGCTTCCAGCAGATTGATGACACAACCTTAACGGTTAGTGTCTCGAAGGATCAAAATCTTAATAAGATATTCACCGAACTGGAGAAACATAATGTTTGCGTTTCCAGCATGCGCAATAAAAGTAATCGCCTGGAAGAGCTATTTATGCGT
>JAPHRJ010000041.1 GCA_026196045.1 Gammaproteobacteria bacterium | reverse complement strand
TAAATCTCGGACGCCAGTCCCTTCACGAATGGTTTCACCATTACGGTGAATAGCCAGAACAGCAAAGCCATAGGTTTTACGCATCCAGACTTCACTTGCTGTTTTGCCGATTAGATGAGAGCTGGCAGGTATTACTATTTCAGCAATACCGGCCTTACTGGCAGAGAGTGAATCTGTGAAGGTTTTCATTTGCTTACGGATTTTTGAATTCGCCGCTTCTTCCAGCTTCTCCAGTGTGCCTGGAGAAGCTACCACACCCAGTACAGTACCGGACTCAATAATAATGTCCTGTGCCGGGCCGATTGGTTTTTCTTCGCCGGTACACATGGCGACAACACGAACCTTGAATTCACGTTCGATTTCCTTCAGGTTCCTGTTTATGAGCGGACTGCCTGTGTAGATAGGCAATTCGTGTATTCCGTACTCAACACCATAAACATCTTTGAAATAATCCAGCGTACTGGTGCCTTCACCACCTTCGCTCTTGTTGGTTGGCAATACAAAACGCCCCAGTATGACAAAATAAAGGATACCAGCCGCAACCAGTGCAACACCAATAGGTGTTACGGAAAACAGACCAAAGGTGTCCATCTGCTGAGCTTCGGGTAATACTTTATTAGAGTTTAAAATAAGGTCATTAAGTAAAATGAGAGGGCTGGAACCGACCATGGTGACGGTACCGCCGAGAATCGCACAAAAGCCCATCGGCATTAGCAGGCGAGACATGGGTAAACCTGTACGAGTAGAAATACGACTAACTACTGGCAGGAACAGGGCGGCCGCACCAACATTTTGCATGAAACTGGAAATAAAACCAACGGTACTGGAGATGATAGGGATAATTCGTTTTTCTGTGTTGCCACCAACTTTAAGAATAAAATTGGCTACCTGACCCATGATGCCGGTTTTATCCAGGCCCGCGCCGATGATCATGACGGCAATAATTGAAATTACCGCATTACCGGCAAAGCCATCAAATAAATGTTTGGGATCGATTAGCTGGTTAGCCAGACCAACCTGGGCACCCATATCCGTGCCGGCTATAAGTCCACTGAGTCCCAGCAAAACCATAATAGTTACCGCCGCGACATCGACCGAGACAATCTCAAAAGCAAATAGGTAGATAGTTAACAGGAGAAGAGCACTGACCCAGGCAATTTCTGGTTTGGGAGCAACGAAGCTGATACCAATAGCTACTATTACGAAAATAATGGCAAAAATCAGTCGCTTGATGAAACTATTGTCAGTGGCTGGAGTACTCAAAATCCGCTCCTTAGTTATGGTTGTTTTCAATTATTTTTGGAAAAAAGCAGCCCTGAATCGAGTTTATAAAGTCGACTTTTACATATAGAGTAATACTGTTCGGGTAAACCGTTGGCTATGTTCCGGGACGTATAACTGTCAATCGTGATGATTGAACGGGCTGGCGCGAGTATACGCTAATCTCAAAATTTGATAAAGTGGGGGGCTTGTACAGAAAAAAACTTTAGGGGTAATAAAATGAATGTATGGCAACGCTTGTTTCCTTTCTTAGGCTGGATCGGATTAATACGTGACCCTAACGTTGTACGCGCTGATCTGGTTGCCGGGATTACCGTTGCCCTTGTTTTGATTCCTCAGTCAATGGCTTATGCCCAGCTTGCTGGTTTACCGGCATATTTCGGTCTTTATATTGCCTTTATGCCTGTGATGATCGCAGCTTTATGGGGGTCATCCAAACAGTTAGCGACTGGACCGGTTGCGGTTGTTTCTATTATGACAGCAACAGCCCTGGCCCCTATTGTTGGTGGGACGGTACAGTCTAATCCAGAACTGGCGTCTCAATATATTCCATTAGCTATGTTCCTGGCCTTGCTGGTCGGTGTGTTCCAGCTATTCCTTGGTGTGTTTCGCCTGGGTGTTATTGTTAACTTCCTCTCACATCCTGTGATTGTTGGTTTTACTAATGCCGCAGCACTGGTGATTGGTTTATCTCAGCTGTCCAAAATTTTTGGTGTGTCTATGCCGGGTGCACCGAGTGATCATTTCCTGACAGTACGTATCTGGGGTGTATTACAGCAATTAGGTGAGACCCATATTCCAACCCTGATCATGGGCGTGGCGGCATTTGTGATTATGTGGGGTATGAAAAAATATGTTCCTAAACTGCCCGGTGTTTTATTTGCTGTTGTATTAACAACCGTGGTGAGCTGGGTTATTGGTTTTGAAAATATGAACGGTGGTGTTGTTGGTATGATTCCAGAAGGTTTACCAACATTTTCGGCACCTGAGATTGACCTGGGATTAACCGTGCAGTTATTACCCAGTGCCATGATTATTGCTATGGTTGGTTTTATGGAAGCGATATCGATTGCCAAGGCCATGGCAGCTAAAACAAAAGATCGAATTGATCCTAACCAGGAATTAATTGGCCAGGGTCTGGGTAATATTGCAGGTAGTTTCAGTCAGGCTTATCCGGCTTCTGGTTCGTTCTCTCGTTCAGCCGTTAACCTGAATGCAGGCGCAAAAACAGGATGGTCATCTGTTTTTACCGGTCTGGTGGTATTGATAACCCTGTTGTTCCTGACACCATTGTTATATCACCTACCTAAAGCAGTACTGGCTGCTGTGATTATGATGGCGGTAATTGGTCTGATTAATTTCAAAGCCATCAAACATGCCTATCTGGCGAATAAACATGATGGTATTGCGGCGATAGTGACCTTTGTTGCAACACTGGGTTTTGCTCCTCATCTGGATAAGGGCATTATGATTGGTGCCGGCCTGTCTATTATGTTCTATCTATATCGTACAATGAGCCCACGTGTGGCCATTCTGGGTCGTTATAAAGATGGAACATTGCGTGATCTAAAAGTACATCCTGACTTGCCTAAAGATGAAAATTTGGTTGTGATTCGCTTTGATGGTTCCCTGTATTTTGCCAACGTATCTTATTTTGAAGATGCGATTCTGAAAGCAGTGGCTGATAATCCGAAAGCCAAGTTTATTCTGGTTGATGGTTATGGTATTAACCAGCTTGATGCTTCTGGTGAAGATGTACTGCATCAAATGGTGCAACGTTTAACAGATATCGGAATTATTATGGTCTTCAGTGGTTTGAAACGCCAGATTCTGCAAGTGATGGAACATACCGGTTTATTTAATTATATTGGTAGCGATAATATTTTTGCTACTTCTGATCAGGCGCTGGAATCTATTTATGAACGTCTGGAAGTCACTGGCGGTGAAGAAGAATTATATTGTCCTTTACGTCCTGGTTTTGATCAGGACCATTATAAACGTCAGGACTAAAACATAGCTGAGACAATAGAACAGAAAGGGATTTCTGTTTTCTTTATAACTGTTACCTTGCTAGTCACAACACGCGGATAAAAAAGCTGTAGTAATAAATACAACTGTAGTAATAACACAGACAAGCACAAAAAAGCCCGGTACCTGAAAACAGGTACCGGGCTTTTTTATTTTATACCTTATTAAGTAAGGGCTACTGACGCACAGCTGGACCGTTCAGTTCAATACCATTACTCATGTAAGTATGGAAGTACTCCAGGTTGTTATAACTGGAAGCCTGTGCTTTCAGTGATTTGGCACGAACCTGTTTGTTACAGCCACCATAACGGCGTTGAATAGTACCCAGCCCTTTCAGTGGATCAGATGAGTTGCCAGCCCATTTCTTACGCCATACGGGGAAGTGAGAAGTTTGACCCAGTGCAGGACTTAACAGGTTACCACGGGCCATTTTACCTGCGTTATAAATGTGGCAGTCGGCACAGGAAAAGTTTAGCTGGCCACGCTTGGCGTAGAAAAATGTTTTACCATCCTCATAAGCGGCCATAGCTCGCTCATCATCTTCGGGGACAACAACATTCTGTTTCTTGCCGTTAGAGGTTGACGCCATATAGGCACTGATAGCGGCCAGTTTACCTTTTTTATAGCCTAATTTTTCTGCCTTGGTATCAACACCATTACGTTTTAAACAGGCCATGAGGTCCTGTTCAAGGGTGCGGACTTTGCCAGATTTCTGATCAAAGTAAGGGTAGTTCTGTTTGATACCTTTGCCGCCTTTTTTAAAGCAGCTACCGATATTGTATTTTTCAAACAGGTTTTTACCAATTTCCAGTGCTTCTTCATAGGGAGGAAATTCTTCACTTTCCTGCCATTCAAAACGACGCACATGATCAATGGCATAAATACCATTGCCATAGTCCTGCAGCGCAACACCAGGGAAATGCTGGTTAAAGTAGCTGCGGAAGCTATCAAGGTCATCTTGCGGTGAAGCACTGGCCTGCAAAGGTGCTATAACCATTGCGGTGAGAGCGCTTAGTGTAATTAATAATTTTTTCATGTATTTGCTCCTGTCAGTCTGTTCTTCAGGACTATTTAATCGTGCTGGAAATGGAGTCTTTCTCACCGAGATTATCGACCCAGCTAATGGAAATGGGGTCACCGGCTTTGCCACCCGTAAACTGATAAGAC
>JAPHRJ010000016.1 GCA_026196045.1 Gammaproteobacteria bacterium | reverse complement strand
GCACCCATAGTTTTTAACGGTTCGGTCACTCGACGCATGGGTCGACCACTTAGAGAACTGTCTCCGGTTAATTCAGAGTCGAATGCCTGAGCAGATAACAAGCCGGCTAATAAGCGCATCGATGTCCCGGCATTACCCAGATATAAAGCATCCGCAGCGGCTTTAAGGCCATGCATGCCAACCCCTTTAATGGTGACGCGGCCATCTTCTGGACCTGTGATATTCACTCCCATCGACCGAAATGCATTTAAGGTTGCCAGATTATCTTCACCTTCTAAAAAGCCACTGACTTCGGTCGTTCCTTCAGCCAGTGCTCCAAGCATAATACTACGGTGAGAAATGGACTTATCTCCTGGTACACGAATCGTACCGGACAGTTTGCCACCGGGTTGTACAATAAAAGTTGATGACGTCATTCGCTTAATCTCGGTTAAAAAGTTTTTCTGAAAATTAAAGAAGTTACAGAATTGAAAAGGTGATCATTTATTACAAAAGGCATCACGTGCCTGTTTGGCACGAGTAAACATCTCTTTCAGATAATCCCCATCGTTTCGTTGTACTGCGTTGGACAGATCTTTTAAATCGGCACTGAAGCGCTCCAGCATAACGACCAGGGCATCGTGATTGGCCAGACAGATATCATTCCACATTTGCGGATCACTGGAAGCTATACGCGTAAAGTCACGGAAACCACCAGCAGCATAATCAAATATTTCCTGGCTATCATCCATGCGAGCCAGGGTGTCAACTAAAGTGTAAGCCAGCATATGTGGTAAATGGCTGGTTGCTGCCAGAACTTCATCATGGTGCTCTACATTCATCTCCACGACTTCAGCACCACAGGCTTCCCACATGGCACGTACACGTGCGATGGCTTGAGCATCAGAAACTGAGGTTGGAGTGATAATAATGCGGCGTTCGTTATATAACTCAGCAAATGAAGCTTCAACACCACTTTGTTCTGTTCCTGCTATGGGGTGTCCTGGAACCAGATTAACCGGTAATGAACCAAATGCATTTTCTGCGGCTTTAACGACACTGCCTTTAGCACTACCAACATCAGTCAGAATGGCATGCTCATCAAGGTGTGGTGCAATAGTTTTAAACACAGCCTCCATGGCCCCTAATGGTACGGCTACTACGACTACATCGGCACCTTTTACGGCCCTGGCAAGATCCTCTTCATAGCTATCAATGACACCCAGTGCTACTGCTTTTTTCAGGTTTTCAATATTACGGCCTGTTCCTATAATTTCTGTGACGACACCAGCCTCGCGTAATGCTCGAGCCAGGGAACCACCTATCAGACCAACACCGACAATACAGAGTCGTTTAATTAATAACTCAGCCATGTTCAGGCCTTAAGCACTTTTTTCAATGCCTCTATGAAACGACTATTTTCATCAGCCGTTCCAACAGTGACACGTAAATATTCGGGCATTTCATAGTTTGCGATAGGCCGCACAATGACTCCTTCATGCAAGAGTGCCTCATAGACTTCTGCACCACGACCAACTTTAACGCAGACAAAATTACCGACAGAAGGAATAAACTCCAGCCCTCTATTCTTGAAAGCTGAAATCAGCATTTGCATTCCATCGACATTCACCTGCACACTTTTCTGTAAATGTTCCTTATCAGCCAGTGCAGCTTGCGCAGCGGCTAAAGCCAGACTATTCACATTAAAAGGCTGACGTACACGGTTAAGTAAATCAGCAACCACAGGGGATGAAATGCCATAGCCCATGCGTAGTCCTGCCAGTCCATAGGCTTTGGAAAATGTCCTGGTAATTACCAGATTAGGAAAATCAGACAGTAAAGATAATGCACTGGCATAGTCTTCTGCACCTAATGCCGGATCACTGGCATATTCAAAATAGGCTTCATCTAGAACCACCAGTACATTTTCTGGCACCTGTTGAATAAAATCATGGACAGCCGATTGAGTCAACCAGGTTCCTGTTGGGTTGTTCGGATTGGCAATAAAGATTAAACGGGTTTTATCCGTGATAGCCAATCGCATAGCATCAAGATCATGCCCCCAGTTTTTTGCCGGAACCACAACGGCCTTACCACCAACAGCCTGAGTGACAATAGGATAAACGGCAAATGCATGTTGAGAGAAAATGACTTCCTTTCCGGCACTAACAAAAGCTCGGGCTAAAAACTCCAGGACATCATTTGATCCATTACCCAGCGTAATTTGACTGGTATTAATATTTAAATGCGATGCCAGGGTTGTTTTTAATGCAAAGCCATTACCATCTGGATATCGAGACAAATCATTTAGTTCAGACTGTAATGCTATTAATGCATGAGGACTGGGGCCTAAGGGGTTTTCATTAGAGGCCAACTTAACGGCCTGGGAAACACCGTATTCACGCTCAAGCTCATCCAGTGGTTTACCTGGTTGATAAGGTTGTAAGGAACGGACTCCTTCAGTAGCTAATGAAAAAAAATCAGTTTTTACCATTACAAACTCTAGTTTTTCGAACGGCCATAAATATCTTCAAAGCGCACGATATCATCTTCACCCAGGTAGCTACCTGACTGTACTTCAATCATTTCCAGTGGAATACTGCCTTTATTTTCCAGACGATGCTGCACACCAAGAGGAATATAAGTAGATTCATTTTCAGTTACCAGGAAAGTTTCGTCACCTCGAGTTACCTGCGCAGTTCCTTTAACAACAATCCAGTGTTCCGCGCGGTGATGATGCAACTGTAAAGAAAGTGAAGCACCCTGATTAACAGTAATACGTTTCACCTGAAAACGTTCACCACCATCAATACATTCATAGCTTCCCCATGGACGATAAACTAACTGATGATTCAGGTGTTCAGGACGACATTCTGCTTTAAGTCGATTTACAACCTGTTTTACATCCTGAGCATGATCTTTATGTGCCACTAAGACGGCATCGGCTGTTTCAACAACGATAATACCTTCCAGACCAATACTGGCGATATGACGATTATCACTATAAATTAAAGAGTTGCTAGTATTGATTGTATAAACATCACCCTTAACCACATTTCCAGCTTCATCCTTCTCACCCACGTCCCATAGTGTTGACCAGACGCCTACATCAGACCAGCCTGCATCAAGGGGGATCACGGCAGCCTGGTGCTTGCCACTCGTGTCATCTGTAATTTTTTCCATGACTGCATAGTCTATCGAATCACTGGGGCAGGTAGAAAACAGTTCTTTTTCCACGCGATAAAAATCTTTGTCATCTTCACCTTTAGTGAACGCATTATCGCAACATGAGAGCATGTCAGCTTGCAGGCGGGACATCTCATCCAGCCAGCTACTGGCCTTCATCATGAATAGACCACTGTTCCAGAGATATTCACCAGAATCCAGATATGACTGTGCCGTATCAAGATCTGGTTTTTCAACAAACTTTTCAATCAAAACAGCTGTCTTGCTATTACTATCTATAGATTTACCTTTACGAATATAGCCATAACCGGTCTGTGGAGAATCAGGGGTAATTCCAAAGGTCACCAAATAGCCCTGCGTAGATAACTGCATACCCTGTTCAATCGCCTGATGAAATACACTTGCATCCTGAATAACATGATCCGCAGGCATAACTAATAAAACGGTTTCAGGATCATCTTTTGCCACGGCTAATGCGGCAAGTGTTAATGCCGGTGCGGTATTGCGTCCAATCGGCTCAAGAATAATTTTATCTGCAGGACTGCCAATTTGGCGTAGTTGTTCCGCTACGAAAAAACGATGCTCTTCATTACAGACAACAACCGGTTTCAGAAGCTCAATATTGTTCTTGTCCTCAATACCATTTAATCGAGATACCGTGTCCTGCAGCATGGTTTGTTCAGTCACCAGGCTAATTAATTGCTTCGGGTACATCTCGCGAGACAGTGGCCAAAGTCTTGAACCAGAACCACCGGAAAGAATGACAGGTTGGAGTTTCATATTAATAAAGCCCTGTTATATTTTTTTTATCGATTAGATACTTGTTGGCTGGACAGCCAGTTATAAAACGGCCTGAGGATAAGCCCCCAGTACTTTTACAATACTGGCTGTTTCACCCAGCTCATCCAATGCTTTTTTGACATTATCGTTATCGGTATGCCCATCAATATCTATAAAGAACACATAGTTCCACATTCCCTGTTGTGAAGGTCGTGACTCAATTCGTGTCATAGATAAACCATTGCGAGCTAATGGTTCCAGGATGGCATGCAACGCGCCAGGTTTATTGTGCGCATAGAGTAATAAGGATGTTTTATCCTGACCACTGGCCGGAGTTGCTCGTTTCCCAATCACCAGAAAACGAGTGGTATTGTCCGGTTTATCTTCAATATTGCGATTAACAATCTTCAAACCATAGATCTCAGCTGCCGTTTCACCCGCGATAGCAGCCGCCCCTTCTTCTTTACTGGCCATTTGCGAAGCCTTGGCATTACTACCGACATCTTTTAATTCAACATTCGGCAAATGGGTATCTAACCACTGACGACATTGCGCCAGTGACTGCTGGTGTGAGTATATTTTCTTTATGTCTTCAATACGGCCTGTCGTATTCTGCAAGTGATGATGAATGCGTAGCGCTACTTCCCCACAGATACTCAAGGAAGAATTCATAAACTCATCAAGCGTATGCGTAATCACGCCTTCTGTTGAGTTTTCAATGGGAACCACACCGTATGAAACTTCCCCGGCTTCTACCTCACGAAAGACATCGGCAATAGTAGACATGGGAATAGTTTCAACAGAATGACCAAAATGCTTAACAGCCGCCGCCTGAGTAAAAGTTCCCTCTGGCCCAAGGAAGGCAATTTTCATAACTTTTTCTAAAGCCAGACAAGCCGACATAATTTCACGGAATAAACGAGCCATCTCCTCATCGCTCAGAGGGCCTTTGTTACGTTCCATGACTTTACGTAATACATTTGCTTCACGCTCTGCACGGTAAAAAACGGCATCATCACTTTGCTGCTTTGCTTTTGCAACAGCTTCGGCAACTTTTGCGCGTTGAGTAATTAATTCCTGGATTTGTTCATCCAATGAATCAATTTTATCTCGTAGCTTTATAAGATCATCACTCATAAAAAATATATGTACCGTTTAAACCATCCGAACTGCAAGCACACCTTCAATTGCCGCAATACTTTCTAATAAACTATCTGTTGCCGCTTTATCAACATCAATCAGGGTGTAGGCTAGTTCACCACGTGATTTGTTAATCATATCAACAATATTCAAACCCGCGTCAGCCAACGCTGATGAAATTTGTCCTACCATATTTGGCACATTACTGTTCACCACTGCCATCCGGTAACCTTCAGTTCGTTCCATACGAACCTCAGGGAAATTGACTGAATTTGTTACATTACCGTTCTCAAGATAATCTTTAACTTGTGCCGCAACCATGATGGCACAGTTGTCTTCGGCTTCCTTCGTTGAAGCGCCTAAATGTGGCAATGTAATCACACGCTCATGGTTCTTTAATAAGTTGCTGGGGAAATCACAAACATAGGAATAAACCTTGCCTGACTTGATTGCAGCTGAGACAGCCTCATCATCAATAATGCCATTACGTGCAAAGTTAAGAATCACAACATTGTCACGCATTGTTTTAAGTCTATCGGCATTGACCATGTGTTTGGTAGCATCCACTAAAGGCACATGGAAAGTAACAAAATCCACTTTTGGCAACAGTTCATCTATGCTACTGGCTTTTTCAACCTGGGACGATAACTGCCAGGCACCTTCAACTGTAATGCCAGGATCATATCCGATTACATTCATGCCTAAATCCAGTGCCGCATTAGCCACATAACGACCAATTGCGCCCAGACCCACTACACCCAGGGTTCTTCCTGGCAATTCGAAACCAGCAAAGTTCTTTTTACCGGCTTCTACCTGTTTTGTAATTTCCTCATCGGAACCCTCAAGATCACGAGCAAAATCCCAGGCTTGCCCCAGATTTCGACATGCCATCAACATACCCGACAATACCAGTTCTTTTACTGCATTGGCATTGGCACCCGGCGCATTAAAAACCACAACACCTTTTTCTGACATTTTATCTACAGGGATATTATTCACTCCTGCACCGGCACGGCCTACCGCTTTCAAGCTTGGAGGGATTTCCATGTTGTGCATTTTAAAAGATCGTAAAAGCACACCATCAGGATGCTGTATCTCAGATGCAATTTCATACTTATCAAGAGGAAGTTTTTCTAAACCTGCTACAGAAATATTATTTAACGTTAAAATTTTATACATTATTTATTGCCCTAAAATACTTAAACCAAACGCAAAGTTGCAAAGACGCAGAAAGCGAAAAGGTAAATTATTCTATTTACAAATCCCATTTTACTATGATGATACTGTTCTAAAAATAAGATTTTTTCTTTGCATTCTTCGCGCCCTGGTGTCATTGCGTCTTTGCGTTAATTATTTTTAACCATTGCGTTTTTCAAAGTCGGCCATAAATGCGACAAGTGCATCAACACCTTCTTCTGGCATAGCATTATAAATACTGGCTCGCATACCACCCACTGAACGGTGACCTTTTAAGGTTGTTAAACCTATTTTTTTGGCTTCTTCAAGAAATACACTATCCAGTTCAGCATTCGCCAAAGTAAATGGTACATTCATCCAGGAACGACAGTCTGGTTTCACCGGATTAGCATAAAAATCAGAACCATCAATAGCAGTATAGAGTTTGTCCGCCTTACGCTTATTAATTTCTGCCATAGCAGACAAACCACCTTTATCCTTGATCCACTGGAAACCAAGTCCAGCCAGATACCAGGCATAAGTAGGCGGTGTGTTATACATAGAACCATTATCGGCCTGAGTTTTGTAATCAAACATCGTCGGGGCACTATCGATCATCTGTCCCATTAAATCTTTACGAACAATGACAACAGTTAACCCAGCCGGACCAATATTCTTTTGTGCGCCGGCATATATGACACCATATTTGGAAACATCTACTGGGCGAGAAAGAATAGTTGATGACATATCGGCCACTAATGGCACATCACCTGTTTCAGGGATCCAGTGAAACTCAACGCCACCAATTGTTTCATTTGGTGTGTAATGTACATAAGCTGCATCACCATTCAGGTTCCAGTCTTTCTGTTCTGGAGCACTACTAAACTTATCCGCTTCAGATGTCGCTGCAACATTTACGTCACAGAAACGTTTTGCTTCTGCAATGGCTTTTTTAGACCATGCTCCAGTATTAACATAATCTGCTTTATTTTTACCACGCAGTAAATTCATAGGCACCATAGAAAACTGACTACTGGCACCACCCTGTAAAAATAGAATTTCATACGTATCTGGAATTGCCATAAGCTCACGCAAATCGCTAGTCGCTTTATCTGCAATAGACATGAATTCCTTACCACGATGACTCATTTCCATCACCGACATACCACTGCCATTCCAGTCAAGCATTTCTTCTTTCGCTTGTTCTAATACGGCCTGTGGCAACATGGCTGGACCGGCACTGAAATTATAAACTCGAGACATTAACAAATACTCCTAAAATTAAACTATAAAACCTTTTCAACGCAAAGTCGTAAAGAGTGCAGAGAATAAAAACAAAATCCTAAATAACTTAATAACGCCTTATGTAAACACAAAGACAACAATATAATTATGCAACGTAAATTATAATAATATTTTCTCTGCGTTCTTCACATCTTTGCGATTTTGCGTTAAATCATTTCTCTTCACTTTCTTCTTCGGCATCTGCCTGGATATTTTCAATCCGTTCAATACCAGAAAGTTTTTCGCCTGAACTTAAACTAATCAATCGAACACCCTGTGTGTTCCTGCCCATAATGGACACTTCGTCCGTTTTCGTTCTTACTAAGGTGCCGTTAGTTGTAATCAGCATCATTTCATCTTCTGCCGTTACCCGCTCTGCACCAATAACCTGGCCATTACGTTCAGACGTTTGAATCGAGATAACACCCTGTCCACCACGGCCATGTTTTGGATAATCCTCTATTAATGTACGCTTACCATAACCATTTTCAGTTGCGGTTAAGACATAACCTTCGGTAGCAATAATTAACGAAATCAGCTTCTGACCTTCAGCCAGCTTGATACCGCGCACACCAACAGAATTACGCCCCATTGGACGAACACCATCTTCATTAAAGCGTATTGATTTGCCGCTGCTGGATGACAACAGGACATCCTGTTCACCATCAGTCAACTCGACACCGACTAACTGATCATCTTCACGAAGTTCAATAGCAATAATGCCCGAAGCCCTGGGACGCGAGAAATCTTTCAGTGGTGTTTTCTTAACGGTACCCGATGCTGTTGCAAAGAACAGATAATGGTCTTCATCATATTCACGGATTGGTAAAATGGCATTAATACGTTCGCCATCTTCCAGCGGTAACAAGTTAACAATTGGGCGTCCACGAGCCGTTCTTCCTGCCTGTGGTAATTCGTAAACTTTCAACCAGTAAACCTTACCGCGGCTAGAGAAACATAAAATGGTGTCATGGGTACTCGCGACAAACAGTTTATCAATAAAATCTTCATCTTTGACCGCCATTGCCGCTTTACCCTTACCACCTCGACGTTGCGCCGTATAAGTTGTGATTGGCTGCGCCTTGGCATAACCTTCATGAGAAAGCGTTACCACCACATCTTCTTCTGTGATCAAGTCTTCTATTGTAAGATCTTCCTGACTGGCAATAATTTCTGTACGACGATCATCACCATACAAATCACGCATTTCAGTCAGTTCTTCACGAATCACTTCCATTAAACGATCAGCACTATTCAGAATCGCCAGTAATTCTTCAATTAATACCAGCAGTTCTTCATATTCTTTCAGGATTTTATCTTGTTCTAATCCTGTTAAACGATGCAGGCGCATTTCAAGAATGGCCTGGGCCTGTGCTTCTGATAAATGGTACATACCATCAACCAGGCCAAATTCTGTTGCAAGGCCTTCAGGACGTGATGCATCAGCACCTGTGCGTGATAACATATCCACAACCACACCGGGAGCCCAGGCTGTTGCAATTAATTGCTCTTTAGCTTCAGCCGGATTTTTTGCCGCTTTAATTAAAGCAATAATGGGATCAATATTCGTTAACGCAATTGCCAGCCCTTCACGAACATGCGCACGCTCTCTTGCTTTACGCAGGTCATAAATCGTACGACGAGTAACCACTTCACGACGATGGCGCACAAAAGCTTCAAGTATTTGCTTGATGTTCAGCAGGCGTGGTTGACCGTCAACCAAAGCCACCATATTAATACCAAAAACATTTTGTAACTGTGTTTGCTTGTAAAGGTTGTTCAGCAGCACTTCGGCAACTTCACCTCGGCGCATTTCAATCACCACACGCATACCATCTTTATCAGATTCATCGCGCAGTTCAGAAATACCTTCGATCTTTTTCTCTTTAACCAGCTCGGCAATACGTTCAATCATCCGCGCTTTATTGACCTGATACGGTAGTTCTGTAATAACAATACGTTCGCGACCGTTTTTAAATTCTTCAACATGGGAACGCCCACGTACCTGGATACGTCCACGACCGGTTGCATAGGCTTCAGCGATACCCCGAGCACCATTAATAATCCCTGCCGTTGGAAAATCCGGGCCAGGGACATGTTTCATCAGTTCCTGAATAGTAGTATCTGGATTATCAATCAATGCCAGAGTGGCATTAATAATTTCGGTAAGATTGTGTGGCGGAATATTGGTGGCCATACCCACCGCTATACCAGCCGAACCATTGATCAATAAATTAGGTATTTTTGCCGGCAGAACTTCAGGTTCATGTTCCGATTCATCATAGTTTGCAACAAAATCGACTGTCTCACGATCAAGATCAGCCAATAACTCATGAGCAATTTTCGCCATGCGCACTTCGGTATAACGCATGGCCGCAGGTGAATCACCATCAACCGATCCGAAGTTACCCTGACCATCGACCAACATATAGCGTAGGGAAAAAGGCTGGGCCATACGTACGATGGTGTCGTACACGGCGGTATCACCATGAGGGTGATATTTACCAATCACATCACCAACGACACGGGCTGATTTTTTGTAAGATTTATTCCAGTCATTACCCAGTTCACGCATGGCATAGAGCACGCGGCGGTGAACCGGTTTGAGTCCGTCACGGACATCTGGCAGGGCACGTCCTACGATTACACTCATTGCGTAATCCAGGTAGGACTGCTTCATTTCCTCTTCTATGTTTATAGGGAGGACTTCTTTGGCGAATTCTGTCATGGATTTCCAGGCGCTATTTTTAAAGCGTTCTTCTACTTGCTCACATTACTCAATTTATTATGCGTATAATTTGAGCGTCTTAAAGGGCGAATTGTACCACAGCCTTCTCCCCTACTACAGCAAACAGATGATCCCTGAGAATGGATTTCAGGGCTTGAAATGGAATTTTGCCTTTGCAAAATCAGGCATTTTGCATCATAGCCAACATCTTTTCGGCATTCGGCCTTTCCACGATACCGCGCTCGGTCACGATGGCATCAACCAGCTCCGCCGGGGTCACATCAAATACGGGGTTCCAGGCCGATGCGCCGGGCGCGGCCATGGCCTGCCCCCCACATTGGAGGAGTTCGTTACTGTCACGGCTTTCGATTGGGATTAGATCGCCATTAGACATATCCATATCAACCGTGGAGGTTGGGGCCGCAACCATGAACCGGACCCCATGGTGGCGAGCGGAAACCGCAAGCTGATAGGTGCCAATTTTATTTGCCACATCGCCGTTGGCGGCAATTCGGTCAGAACCGACAATAATCCACTGGACCTTGCCCTGCTTCATCAGCCAGGAAGCCGCCCCTTCAGCTATCAACGTTACCGGGATCTGATCCTGCAACAATTCCCAGGCCGTCAATCGTGCCCCCTGTAGCCAGGGTCGGGTCTCATCAGCATAAACCTGCTGCAATTTGTCCTGTCCATAAGCACTACGAATAACACCAAGGGCGGTACCATAGCCGCCGGTTGCCAGGGCACCTGCATTACAATGGGTTAATACGGCACTGCCAGGCTGAATCAGTGAAGCTCCAAAATCACCCATGGCTTTATTTGCCGCAATATCCTCATCATGGATTTTTTTTGCCTCTGCCAACAAAGATGCCACTGGATCACTATCAATGTTGGCAAAACAGGCACGCATATGATCAATGGCCCAAAACAGATTGACCGCAGTAGGCCGAGAAGCCGCGAGATATTCCAGATCCGTTTCGATGCTCTGTTTCCATGACTCGGGGTTATCCTGATAACGCTGTCGAGCTGCGATGACGATCCCAAAAGCCGCCGTGATACCAATGGCCGGAGCCCCACGCACCACCATGTCACGAATAGCATCAGCAACATCGTTAACTGTCTGGTAAGTAATCTCCGTATATTCAGATGGCAGCAAGCGCTGATCCAGCAATACCAGTTGATCATTTTCCCAGCGAATAGCACGGACAGAATCATGAACCATATTAAAATCTTCCCCAGTTTTTCGATATTTGCTTGTTTTTAAAAAGTCTGCCAGTCTACTCTTTTTACTATAGCAAGTCGCGTGGAATGCACTTGCTACAGTACATAGAATAAAGGCTCCATACAAAAATAAACAACACTAAGTCAGAGACTTATGAACGACTTATGAACGACTCATGAAAATAGATACGTTAATTACAGCACGCTGGATCATTCCCATAGAACCGGATGAGACCGTACTTGAGAATCATGCGGTAGCGATCAATAAAGGCCGTATCCTTGAGCTTCTGCCCATCGATGAAGCAGAAACAAAATACCAGCCAGAGACCCTCATTAAACGAGATCAACATGTGTTGATGCCTGGTCTGATCAATGCCCATGGCCATGCTGCCATGACCCTGATGCGTGGACTCGCGGATGACCTGCCGTTAATGGACTGGTTAACCCAACACATCTGGCCGGCTGAAAGTCAGTGGGTCAACCCGGACTTTGTCCACGATGGTACCCTACTTGCCTGCGCAGAAATGCTACGCAGTGGCACCACCTGTTTTAATGATATGTATTTCTTTCCCGATGAAGCCGCACGTGCTGTTGAACAGGCAGGAATGCGAGCCACCATCGGTCTGATCCTGATTGATTTCCCAACGGCCTGGGCCGAAGGGCCGGATGAGTATTTAAAGAAAGGCATCACACTTCATGATCAACTGCGAAACAACAGCCGCATTAAAACTGCTTTTGCTCCCCATGCACCCTACACAGTATCTGATGAACCGCTAAAACGTATCCGGACTTATGCCGAAGAACTGGATATCCCGATACATATTCACGTGCATGAAACCGAACATGAAGTAAATGAGTCCATTGAAAAATTTGGTATGCGTCCTATCGCCCGTTTAGAACAACTGGGTTTATTAAACCCACACCTGTTAGCTGTACATATGACCCAGCTAACGGATGATGAGATCACATTAATTGCTGATGCCGGAGTACATATTAGCCACTGTCCTGAATCTAACCTGAAACTGGCCAGTGGTTTTTGTCCTGTACAGAAACTGAATCAGGCCGGTATCAATGTGGCCTTAGGAACTGATGGTGCCGCCAGTAATAATGATCTGGATATGTTCAGTGAAATGCGTACCGCTGCCCTGTTAGGAAAAGCCGTTGCCAACGATGCAAGTGCCCTGTCTGCCTGGCAAGTACTCAAAATGGCTACCCTCAATGGAGCACGAGCCCTTGGCATTGATGAAGAAACCGGTTCACTTACATCAGGTAAAGCTGCTGACATTATTGCTG